>JAJXDX010000027.1 GCA_021640185.1 Oscillospiraceae bacterium
GATGAGGGATGAACAAAGCGGAGGCCGAACGGATCATCGCCACGTACATCGGCCCGATCTACGGGTTCGCGCTCCGGCATTGCCGCGACCGCACCGATGCGCAGGATCTGTCGCAGGAGATCGCGGTCAAGGCTTTTCGCGCCCTGCTTTTCAAGGACGATATCGACGACGTGCGCAGGTACATCCGGACTGTGGCGCACAACACGCTGCACGACTATTACCGTGACATGGCCAAAACGGCGGTGTGCGTGCCGATCGACGAGATCGCCTGCCGCCTGCCTGCCGCGCCGGATCCGGCGGATGACGCGGAGGAGCGGGCGACCGTTTTCCGCCTGCGGGCGGCGATCGCCCATCTGTCCAAAACGCAGCGGCAGATCGTGATCGCCTACTATTTCCGCGGACGCAGGCAGGCAGATATCGCCGCCGAGCTGGGGATCTCTCCGGGGACGGTCAAATGGCATCTGTTCGAGGCCAAAAAAGAGCTGAAAAGGAGCGTCGTCATGGAACGAGGATACGGGAGAGCATCGTTCGATCCGATCCGGTTGACCCGGATCGGGCAAAACGGTTCGGTCGGGACGATGGGCGGCAATGCGAACTTTTTGCGCAGCGCGCTGGCGCAGAACATCGTCTATGCGGCGAGGAACGGCTACCGTCCGATCGGCGAGATCGCCGACGAGCTGGGCGTATCCCCCGTATATGTGGAGAGCGAAGCGGCGTTTTTGGCGGAATACGGCTTTCTTTCGGCCAAGGGCAGCAAGGTGATCGCCGAGGTGCTGATCGACGAGCCGGATGAGCAGATCGTTCGGCTGCATGACGAGATGTACGGTCGGGCCGCGGAGCTGATGGCCGAAGATCTGTTCACCGCGATCGGCGCGGCGATCGGGGACGGGCGGATCCTTGGCGGGCGTTTCGGCACGTTTGGCCAGGCGGAGGATCCGCCGCAGGACGGAAACTTCTTGCTGTGGGCGCTGATCCTGTTCGCCGCCGCGAACGGCGGCGGGGAGCTGTTTAAGGAGAGCGTGCCGTTTGTTCGTGCAGCGACCTATCGGCCGGACGGCGGGCATAACATCTGTACGGTCGCCGTGTTCGCCCCTGCCGCGCCGCAGCCGCGCTATGCCGACAGCATGAAAGCGTTCTGCGGCTGCTGCGAGAGCCGCTGCGGCCGGCTGACGCTGTGGCAGTGCGACAGCGAGTGGTCCACAAAGCGCATCGATGAGCGCTTTGCGGCGAACACGACGCACGACCTGACGCTGCTTGCGCGCTTTTTGGATGGTGCCGAGCTGTCCGATGCCGAATACGCCGCGCTGGCCGAGCAGGGCTATCTAGCTGTGCACGAGAAGGACGGCGCGGTCAAGGCCGTGCCGCACGCTGTCATCCTTCCCGATCCGGCGGTGACTGCCAAGCTGCTTGCCGCTGGCGGCAGGGTCAAGCGGGCGCACTGGGACGAGCTGTGCCGGCTGAAGGCTGCCTATGCCGAGGCCGTCTTGGCCAAGACGCCGCCGCATCTGCACACGGCGCGGCGCTACGGCCTGCAGCACATCTTCTTTGCCGATCCGTGGCTGATCCTGCATATCCTGAAACGGTTGACGGAGAGCGGGAGGTTGCGCCTGCCGACGGCGGCGCAGAAAAAGATGCTGACCACCGTGATCGCAGCGGATGAAGGATAACGGATAACGAACGCCCGCCCTCTGCCGAGCATTTCGGCAGGGGGCGGGCGTTCGTTCGCTCAGTCCTCGGGCGGCTGATCCGTCATCTCGGCCAGCGGCGCATGGTGATAGATGCGCTTATCCAGCGAGAAGATGCGGCCGCTGAACGTCCCGACGGGGATGTCCGGCAGCGCCTCGGCATAGATCTCCATGCGGCTGTCGATCAGGTCGATGTAGCTGAGCAGCTCCGCCTCCGCGCACAGCGGACGCACCGCCGCACCGTGCTCCGGCTCGCCGTGGTGGGACAGGATCATGTGCTGCAAAAGCAGCGATTTTTCCTCCGGCACCGCCAGCTCCCGCGCGACCTGTGCCGCCTCCTGCGCGCCCATGACCAGATGGCCGATCAGCTGCCCCGGCAGCGAGTATTCCGTCACCAGTCCCAGCGCGGAAAACGCGAATTCCCGCTCCTTGGCGATGTCGTGCAGCAGCGTGCCGGTCAGCAGCAGGCTGCGGTCGATCACCCCGGCGTACAGCCCCGCGAGCATATCCGCCACGCGCAGCATATTCGCGGTGTGCATCAGCAGCCCGGACAAAAAGCCGTGGTGCACGCTTTTGGCTGCCGGGATCCGGGCGAAGGCCTCCCCGTGCCGGTCGAGCATCGTTTCCGCCACGCGGCGCAGGTCGCTGTCCTCGATCGTGGCGATCAGCGCGCGCACCTGTGCCAGCGTTTCTGCCGCGTCGATCGGTGCGGTGGAGACCAGCGCGGTCAGATCGTAGCTGTCGTCCGGCGCTGCCGGGCGGATGCGCGACACGTTGAGCTGCGGCGTGCCCTTGAACTCGGTCACCGCGGCGCGCAGCTTGATCACGCTGCCCGCGTCCGCCGGGGAGCGGCCGAGCGCGCCGGTGTAGTCCCACACCTTGATGTCGATGCTGCCGGTGCGGTCGGCCACCGTGCCGCTGAGGAACGGCTTGCCCGCCGTCGAGGTCTTGACCACGGCGTCGCGCAGCAGGTAAAATCCTTCCACCTCGTCGCCCGGCCGCATATCGCTGATGCGCTTATCGTATTGCATGGTTCTTTCTCCTTGTCTGTCGATGGGGTCGTTCACCGTTTATTGTATCCCGGATACGGACGGATGTCAACCGCGGATCTTTTCTGCCTTTTTCTCTTGCGCCGGACGGCGGATCGTGGTATGATCAAAGAATACCGCTATTGCGTACCATGAAGAAAACGGCGAAGGAGGGGACGGCATGGGCTTTTTTCCGCTGAAGAAGATCGCGGCGCTGGCGGCCGGGCAGCCGGTGTATCTGCGCGGCGTGCGCGCCTACAACGCCGGGCACGTGCTGGCGTTCACCGAGGGCAAAAACGCTTTTTATCCCGACTATGTGACCGCGGACGTGGCCGACGGGGACGGCACGCTGCACGTCGAGGTCGGCTTTGATGCCGCGGGCGAGGCGGAGTATCTGGAATGCGCCTGCGGTCACGCGCGCGAAGGGCGCGCCTGTGCGCACATCGTGGCGGTGCTGGTGGCGAAATACTACCGCGACATGGTGGAGAGCCTGCCGACGGCGGCGCAGCTGATGCGCCGCACGCCGCCGACCGATCCCGCCGCGCAGCGGCTGATCGACAGCTACATGACCGCGGCGGCGCAGGCGGATGCGGCCGTGCCGGCGGACGAGTGTGCGCAGCCGGGCACGGTCACGCTGCTGCCGACGCTGTCGCTGTCCCCCGGCGATACGCGCGTCACCTTCACGATCGGTGCGGGGCGGCGCTATACGCTCAAGCGGCTGGCGCGTTTCGTGCAGGATATGGCCGCCGGTGTGACGGCCGAATACGGGCGGCAGTTGTGCCTGACGCACCGGGAGGAGGCGTTCGCCCCGGAGGGGCTGCCGCTTTTGCGGTTTTTGCTGGACGAATACGACATCGGCTCTGCCCGGCACGGACAGCCGAACGAGCTGTGCCTGTCCCCGGCAGGGCTGGACCGCTTTTTTGCCGCCGCCGAGCAGGCGCAGGGGCTGTGCCCGGTGACGGTGCGCTCGCCGCTCGGGGAGCAGCGTGTCCGTTTGGTGCAGGGCGACCCGGTGCTGTCGGTGACGGTGGAGCGGGACGGGGAAGGGGCGCACCTGTTCCCGGAGGATCTGGCATCCGCCGAGGGGCAGCGCGCGCTGTATGTGCTGCACCGCGGCACGCTGTACCGCACGGGGGCGGAGTACCGCCGCCGCATGGCGGACTGGACGCGCACGATGCGCGCCGCCGGGCACGGGCTGTTCATCGCCGCGGCGCAGCTGCCGGCGTTCTGCACCGGGGTGCTGCCCGCGGTGCGCCCGTTCATCCAAATGGATGGCGACACCGAGGTGCTGACGAAGCACACGCCGCGCCGCCTGACGGCGGAGGTGATCTTGGACGCGCCGGAGCCGGACACCGTGACGGGGGAGCTGCTGTTCCGCTACCCGGATCCGGACGGCGGAGAGGATACCGTGCTGCGCCCGTTCTCCGACGCCGGGGACGAGGACGCGCCATGGCGCGACACATTGGCGGAAACGCGCGTGCGCGCCGCCGTGCAGCGGCAGTTCACGCTGCTGCGGCCGCAGACCGGGGTGCTGGTGCTGCGCGGGGATGACGAGCAGCTGTTTTCGTTTTGCACGCGCGGGGTGGAGGAACTGCGCCGCGTGGCGACGGTGTATGCCACCGACGCGTTCGAGCGCCTGACGCCGCAGGACACGCCGTCGATCCGGATCGGCGTCAGCCTGCTGGACGGGCTGCTGCAGATGGATCTGTCGACCGACGGGGACACGCCGCCGGATCTGACCGGGATCATCGAGGGCTATCGGCAGAAAAAGCCGTTCCACCGGCTGCCGGACGGCCGGTTCGTCCGGCTGGACGACGGCTTGCTCGGCGACATCGCGATGATGGCGGACACGCTGGGGCTGACGGAGCGGGAACTTTCCGGCGGGCACATCAGCCTGCCGAAATACCGCGCGCTGTATCTGGAGATGCTGCTGCGCGCGCACGGCGACGCCGAGGTGCGGCGCGACGAGCATTTTGCCGGGCTGATCGAGCGTTTCGACGCGGCGGTGAACACCGCGTGGCCGCTCCCGCAGGGGCTGCAGGGCGTGCTGCGCCCGTACCAAGAGGCGGGCTACCGCTGGCTGCGCACGTTGGAGGCGCTGGGCTTCGGCGGCATTTTGGCGGACGACATGGGGCTTGGCAAGACCGTGCAGATCATTGCGCTGCTGCAGTCGGCCAAGGAGGAGGGCACGGGCGGCGGGCGGCCGTCGCTGGTGGTGTGTCCCACCTCGCTGGTGCTGGGGTGGGAACGCGAGCTGCGGCGTTTTGCGCCGGGGCTGACGGCGATGTGTGTTACCGGCAGCGCCGCCACCCGGCAGGAGCGGCTGCGCGCCGGTGCCGGGACGGACGTGCTGATCACGTCCTACGATATGCTCAAGCGCGACGTGGAGCAGTATGCGGACATCCCGCTGCGGTACCTGATCCTGGACGAGGCGCAGTATATCAAAAACAGCGCCACGCAGAACGCGCGTGCGGCCAAGGTGCTGCAGGCGGCACAGCGCTTCGCGCTGACCGGCACGCCGGTGGAGAACCGGCTGGGCGAGCTGTGGAGCATCTTCGACTTTTTGATGCCGGGGCTGCTGTTCGGCTACAAGCGGTTCCGCGAACGGTTCGAGCTGCCGATCGTGCGGCAGAACGACGAGCGGGCGCTCGGCCAGCTGTCGCGCATGGTGTCGCCCTTCATCTTGCGCCGCCTGAAAAGCGACGTGCTGACGGAGCTGCCGCCCAAAACAGAGCGCGTGCTGCCCGCGGAGATGGGTGACGCGCAGCGCGCCGTGTATCAGGCCGCGGTGCACGAGCTGCGCCGGACACTGCTGAGCAGCCGGGACGGGCGGCTGTCCGGACAGGGGCGGATCACGGTGCTGGCCATGCTGACGCGCCTGCGGCAGATCTGCTGCGACCCGCGCCTGTGCTGTGAGGGCTACACCGGCGACAGCGCGAAGCTGGAGGCTTGCGTGGAACTGCTGCGGGAGGCGGCGTCCGGCGGGCATAAGGTGCTGCTGTTCTCGCAGTTCACGTCCATGCTCGATCTGCTGGCCGACCGGCTGCGCGCCGAGGGGCTGCCTTACTATATGCTGATCGGATCCACCCCTGCCGCGCAGCGCGCGGCGTTGGTCGACGCGTTCAATACCGACGACACGCCGGTGTTCCTGATCTCGCTGAAGGCGGGCGGAACGGGGCTGAACCTCGTCGGTGCGGACATGGTGATCCACTACGATCCGTGGTGGAACCTTGCCGCGCAGAACCAGGCGACCGATCGCGCCTACCGCATCGGGCAGCGCAGCCCCGTGCAGGTGGTGCGCCTGATCGCCCGCGATACGCTGGAGGAGCGGATCGTGCAGATGCAGGAGGACAAGTGGCAGCTGGCCCGTTCCGTCGTCGAGGGCGAACGGGTGGATCTGGCCGCCATGTCCGCCGAGGAGCTGTTGGCCCTGCTGAGATAACAAAAAATATCCGCCTGCCGCGTTATGCGGCAGGCGGATATTTTTGCTTGGTTCAGCGCACGGAGAACAGGATGTCGCCGTAGCTGGGCAGCGGCCAAACGTCCTTGGCCACGCAGATCTCCAGCGCGTCGGCGGCCTCGCGCAGCGCCGCCATGGCGGGCACGATCTCGTCGCGATAGAAGTCGGCGATCGTCTGTCCGTCGGCGTGCATGGCGTCCGCATCGTCCAGCCGGGCGACCAATCGGTCAAGCGCGGCGGACAGCGCGACGGTCAGGCCGTTGACGCGCAGCAGCAGCCCCTCTTCCACCAGACAGTCCAGACCGGGGAGCGCGGTGCGCTTGGCGACCAGCGTTTCGGCCAATTCGCGGCCATAGCGGATGGCGGCGGGCAGCAGATCCTTGCGCGCCATGCTGACCATGGTGTGCGCCTCGATGTGCAGCACCTTGGCGTAATTCTCGAGGTGGATCTCGTACCGGGAGCGCACTTCCGTTTCGTTATACACGCCGTAGCGGGCAAACAGATCGATGTTCTTCTGCCGGACGTAGTAGGGCAGCGCGTCGGCCGTGGTGCGCAGATCGAGCAGACCGCGGCGGTGCGCCTCCTCCACCCACGCGTCGTCGTAGCCGTTGCCGTTGAAGATGATGCGCTTATGCTCGCGGATCGTGCGGCGGATCAGCGCCTCCAGCGCGGCGGGCAGATCGTCGGCCTGCTCCAGCTCGGTCGCGAACTCGTCCAGCTCGGCAGCGACGGCGGTGTTGAGCACCACGTTGGGGCCGGAAACGGACTGCGAGGAGCCGAGCATCCGGAACTCGAACTTATTGCCGGTGAAGGCGAAGGGCGAGGTGCGGTTGCGGTCGGTCGTGTCTTTGGGGAACTTCGGCAGCGTATGCACGCCGATCTTCAGCTGTTCTTTTTCGCGCGCGTCGTAGCCCGTGCCGTTTTCGATCGCCTCCAAAATGGCGGTCAGCTCGTCGCCGAGGAACATGGACACGATGGCGGGCGGCGCCTCGTTGGCGCCCAGCCGGTGGTCGTTGCCCGCGCTGGCGACCGATACGCGCAGCAGATCCTGATATTCGTCGACAGCCTTGATCACGGCGCACAGGAAAAGCAAAAACTGCGCGTTCTCGTGCGGGGTGTCGCCCGGCTCCAGCAGGTTGACGCCCGTGTCGGTGCAGAGCGACCAGTTGTTGTGCTTGCCGCTGCCGTTGACGCAGGAAAACGGCTTTTCGTGCAGCAGGCAGACCATGCCGTGCCGCTTCGCGACCTTCTGCATCAGCTCCATGGTCAGCTGGTTGTGGTCGGCGGCGATGTTGACCGTGGCAAAGATCGGCGCCATCTCGTGCTGGGCGGGCGCGACCTCGTTATGCTCGGTCTTGGCCAGCACGCCCAGCTTCCACAGCTCGTCGTTGAGCTCCTTCATGAACGCCTGCACGCGCGGCTTGATCGCGCCGAAATAGTGATCGTCCAGCTCCTGGCCCTTGGGCGGACGGGAGCCGAACAGCGTGCGTCCGGTATAGATCAGATCCGGCCGCCGGTCGTACAGTGCCTTATCGATCAGAAAATATTCCTGCTCCGGCCCGACCGTCGTTTTGACGGACGACACGTCCGCGTTGCCGAACAGGTGCAGCACCCGCATGGCCTGCCGGTCGATGGCCTCCATGGAGCGCAGCAGCGGCGTTTTTTGGTCGAGCGCCTCTCCGCCGTAGCTGCAGAACGCCGTGGGGATGCACAGCACGCCGTCCTTGATGAACGCATACGACGTCGCGTCCCACGCGGTGTAGCCGCGCGCCTCGAACGTCGCGCGAAGGCCGCCGGACGGGAACGAGGAGGCGTCCGGCTCGCCGCGGATCAGCTCCTTGCCGGAGAACTCCATGATCACCTTGCCGTCGCCGATCGGGGTGATGAAGCTGTCGTGCTTCTCGGCGGAGATGCCGGTCATCGGCTGGAACCAGTGCGTGTAATGCGTAGCCCCGTTTTCGATCGCCCAATTTTTCATCGCGGTCGCGACGGCATCCGCCACGGTGGGATCTAAGCGGCGACCGCCCTCGATCGTCCGCTTGAGCTTGGTGTAGACCTCCTTGGACAGGGTAGCGCGCATGGTGCGGTCGTCGAACACCATGCTGCCGAACAGCTCGCTCACGTTTTCCATTTTCCTCGCTCCTTTTCTGCTGCGCACGGATGAACGAAAAAAGGACAAGGACGCCGCGTCTGCGGGCGTCCTTGTCCTGATGCGGGCATTATAGCACCGTGCGCGCCGATCGTCAAGCCCCAAATTCGATCTTTTATTTTTTTGCCGACCGAAAGCACGGCCGCCGCGCACGCATGATCCGCCGCCCCGCCGCCCATACTGTTAGAAAACGGGCGAAGGGAAGGATCGTGTTGTTCAACAAGGTCGAGATCTGCGGGGTGGACACCTCGACGCTGCGGGTGCTGACGGAAGCGGAAAAAACGGCGCTGCTGCAGCGGGTGCGGCAGGGCGATCGGCAGGCACGGGAGCAGCTGGTCAGCGGCAACCTGCGGCTGGTGCTCAGCGTGATCCAGCGCTTCACCGGGCGGGGCGAGAATTTAGACGACCTATTCCAAGTGGGCTGCATCGGGCTGATCAAGGCGATCGACAATTTCGATCTGTCGCTGGGCGTGCGGTTCTCGACCTACGCCGTCCCCATGATCATCGGCGAGATCCGCCGTTATCTGCGCGACAACAATGCCATCCGGATCAGCCGCTCCGTCCGTGACGTCGCGTACAAGGCGATGCAGGCGAAGGAGCAGCTGTCCGCCCGGCTGCACCGCGAGCCGACCGTCGAGCAGATCGCCGCGGCGATCGCGCTGCCGCGCGAGGAGGTGGTGATCGCGCTGGAGGCGATCGTGGATCCGGTATCGCTGTACGAGCCGGTGTACAACGACGGCGGCGACACGATCTATGTCATGGATCAGATCGGCGACCGCAGCGACGACCGCGACTGGCTGGACGAGATCGCGCTGAAGGAGGCGATCGGCGCGCTCAGCGACCGGGAAAAGAAGATACTGGAGCTGCGGTTCTTCCGCGGGCTGACGCAGGTGGAGGTATCGGCGGAGATCGGGATATCGCAGGCACAGGTCAGCCGGCTGGAAAAAGGCGCGCTGGGCAAGATCAAGCGGGAGCTGTAGATCCCGCTTTTTTGCTTGAAATGCGGGCAGAAAAGTGGTATGATCAAAGCAATACTGAACGAAGGAGGCCATGATATCATGCCATTTTCCGCTTATCTGGACGGCAAGCGCGCCGCCTGCCGGGCGCTGGTCGACGCGCTGTCCGACGCGTACCCTTATGTCAGCGTGCTGGGCACGGACGTACAGGAGACGAACTATCTCGTCGACCGCCGCTCCTCTTCCGCGCGCGACGGCGAGGGCGAATGCGGCTTCGTCGTGCGGCTGCACGACGGCGGCGCGTTCTACGAGTACGCCTTCGACGCGCCGGACGACCCCGCCGCATTAGCGGCAAGGATCAAAGCATCCGCCAAGACCGACCCGTCACTGGCCGCGCGGGCGATCCGCTGCCCCGTGCCGGAGGATCCGCCGCACCGCGAGGACTTCGTGCGGGAGAGCGACTTTGCCGCATACGACGACGCGGCGGTGCTCGCCTTCTGCACGGATCTGCGCGATAAGCTGCTGCAGAAAGACGAGCGTTTCATCAACGCGATGGCGCTGGTGCGCCCCTACACGGTGTCGAAGCTGTTCGTCAGCAAAAACCGCGAGCTGACGCAGCACTACGGCTGGGCCAACGGCTATCTGATCGTGCTGTGTCAGGACGGCCGCATGGTGCAGGCGCGCGAGGAAGTGGCGTCGAACCGGATGGCCGATCTGATGCGTGAGATGCCGCTGCTGATCGATAAGTTGGCGCACAAGGCGCTTTGCCTGACGAAGGCGACGCCGATCGAGCCCGGCGTGTACGACGTGATCACCGACAGCTCCATCACCGGGCTGATCGCGCACGAGGCGTTCGGCCACGGCGTGGAGATGGATCAGTTCGTCAAGGACCGCGCGATGGCCAAGCACTGCGTCGGGGAATATGTCGCGTCCCCGATCGCGAATATGCACGACGGCGCGGCCGCCGCGTTCAGCGCCGCCTCGTACTTCTTCGATGACGACGGCATTTTGGCGCAGGACACGCAGATCATCAAGGACGGCATCCTCGTCGCGGGGCTGTCGGATCTGGCCAGCGCAGCGCAGCTTTGCACGCAGCCGACCGGCAACGGGCGGCGGCAATCGTACGCCCACAAGGCCTATGCCCGCATGACCAACACGTTCTTCGAGCCGGGCAAGGACAAGCTGGAGGACATGATCCGCTCCGTCGAGCACGGCTATATGCTGTTTGAAACGAACAACGGCATGGAGGACCCCAAAAACTGGCAGATCCAGTGCACGGCGGAATACGGCATCGAGATCCGCGACGGCAAGCTGACCGACCACTATGTGTCCCCCGTGGTGATGAGCGGCTTCGTGCCGGATCTGCTCAAGTCGATCTCCATGATCTCCGACGCGTCGGAGGTCATTGGCGCAGGCTTCTGCGGCAAGGGCTATAAAGAATGGGTGCGCGTTTCCGACGGCGGACCGAACCTGAAAGTGAGGGTGAAGCTGGGATGAACGAACTGATCCGCTTATTGCAGGAGGACGGCAGCCTGACCGGCTACCGCATCGCCGAAACGAAAACGGCATCCTACGAGCTGTATTTCGTCCACCGGCAGCTGGAAACGGTGCGCACGACCGACACGACCGACACGGCCGTGACCGTATACATCGACCACGACGGCAACACGGGCGACAGCACCTTCCGCGTTTACGCGTCCATCGGCCCGGACGAGCTCCGGCGCAAGATCCGGCTGGCTGCGTCCCGCGCGCTGCTGGTGCATAACGAGCCGTATCCGCTGCCGGAGCCGGGCACGCTGCACGAGGTGCTGCCCTCGAACGTCGCAGACGAGGACCTGAAAACGCTCGCCCTGCGCACGGCGGACGCGGTGTTCGCCGCGGACAGCGGCGAGGGGCTGTCCCTCAACGCGACCGAGGTGTTCCTGTATCGCGAGCAGCTGCGAGTGGTCAACAGCCGCGGCACGGACAAAACGCAGATCAAGACCCGCGGCATGATCGAAACGATCCCCACCTTCACCGAGGGCGACACGTCGGTCGAGCTGTACGAGGCGTACCACTTCACCGATCTTGATCCCGCCGCGATCACGGCACAGATCCGCGGCCGCATGGAAGAGGTCCTGCTGCGCCACCGGGCGCAGAAGCCGCAGACGCCGCTGACCGCGAACGTCGCGCTGCGCCCGCACGAGATCCGCGAGCTGATGCACCAGCTGACGGGCGACCTCAGCTATGCCGCGGTCTACACGCAGTCGAGCCTGCACAAAAAGGGCGACGTGCTGCAGACCGGCAGCGGCGACCGCCTGAACGTGACACGCTGCGGCCGTCTGCCCGGCAGCGCGGCCTCCGCACTGTTCGACGAGGACGGCGTATCGCTGACCGACACCGAGCTGATCCGCGACGGCGAGGTGGTGGGCAATTTCGGCTCCCACCGGTTCGCGACCTATCTGCACGAGCCGGAAACGGGCGCGCTGCCCTGCGTCCGCCTTGCCCCCGGCACGCTGACTGCGCAGGAGCTGGAGAGCGCCCCGTACCTGGAGTGCGTATCGATGTCCGGCCTGCAGGTCGACCTGTACAACGACTATATCGGCGGCGAGATCCGGCTGGCCTATCTGCACGAGGGCGGCAAGATCACCCCGCTGACCGGCATCACGATGAGTGCGAAGCTGTCCGCGGTGCTGAACGATCTGCGCCTGTCGGATACGCAGACGGTGCAAGGCTCCTATGCCGGGCCGGACCGGATGCTGCTGCACGGCATCACGCTGATGTAAACAAGCACAAAAAAACCGAAAGCGCGGCCGTCCTTCGAAGGAAGGGCGGCCGCGTTCGCTTTATCCGAAAAACCGGGCGACGGCGGCGACGGCGGCACACAGCACGACCCCCAGCGCCGTGGGCAGCACGGCGGACAGCAGCGTCCAGCGGCGGCTGCCGCTCTCGCGCCGGACGGTCAGCAGCGTGGTGGAGCAGGGG
>JAJXDX010000371.1 GCA_021640185.1 Oscillospiraceae bacterium
GCCCTTGAAGGTGATGTCCTTCGGCACCGGCCCTTCCACGGCGCTCTCGTTCTCCACGCGCACCCAGAACACGTCGAACTTCGTGTTCGTCACCGTCCCGCTCGAGCGCAGACGCACTGTGCCCTCCACGGTGCAGTTTTTGATCTCGTACCCCTTGTTCATGGCATAGAAGCCGACATACCGGGTGTTGATGTTTTGGATCTTCGACAGGTCGGCATCCACCTTCACGGCGATGTTGTTGCCCGCGGTGCTCAGCACCGAGGTGATCGTGCAGGTCACGGCATCGCTCGCGCCGCCCTTCAGGTCATAGATCACGATCTCGTCGCCGGGCAGGATCAGCCCGGCGCGGTCGGCCGTGTCCTCGGCCGGGGTCATGTTGATGATCCCGGTCGACGTGTTGACCGAATCGATCGCGCAGATGACGCTGCTGATGTTGAAGGCATCGTCCCCCAGCGGCCCGATCGTGCAGTTGTCCCACGTCAGCTTCGCACGGTTATCCTTGATGTGGAACCCGTCGCGCCACGATACCAGCGCCGGGCTGCCCGCCGCCGGCTCCAGCCGCACGTTTTTGAACGTGATCTCACCGGTGCAGCGCCGCATCCCGCACACGAAATCCGGCGCGGCATTGATCGTCACGTTCTGCATGGTGACGTTCTTCGTGCCGGTGAACTGCATGATCCCGTTCTGCAGATGAGCCGCGCCGCTGACCGGCACGATCATCTCCATGCCCACCGGGACGTTTTGGCGGATCAGCGCGGTGGAGGTGCGGTTCGTATTGACGAAGAAGCGATACGTCCCGTCACTGTTCTTCGTCACCCGGCTGATGAACACGTGCATCCGTTCGTTCGTCTTGTTGCGGAACATGAAATAGTCGCTGTTCGCCGGCGTGAACGTGCCGGACACGCCAAGATCCGTGTCGCTCGCGATATCGACGTAGCTTTGGTCGCCCGCCACGTTTTTCACCGTGCCGATCGCGAAGGGCTTCGGCGAATAGTCCACGATCAGCCCCGTCATCACAAAGTCGGTGCTGTCCATCACGCGGCACACCCGCATCGGTGCCTTCATCAGCAGGCGGGTGTTGCTGCCGCGCACGGTGATGCCGTCCGCCTCGGAAACGGTGAACAGCGCAGCGTTGTCCGTCACGCCGTTCGAGGCCACGCGGTAGGTCTTGTTCGCAGAGAACTCGATCACCTTCTGCGCGCTGCCGTCCCGCATCGCCGCATTCAGCGCCTTGGTGATGGCCGGGCCGTCGTCGGTCTTGCCGTCGCCCTTCGCGCCGTAGCTTTCCACCTTGAACACCTTCGTCGCGGCCGTCGGTGCTTTCGTCGTGGCCGCGGCCGTGGTGCCCGCGCCCGCCCGTTTCGTGCCGGTCGTCCCGGCTGCGTTCGTTCCGGCTGCGGTCGTTCCCGCTCCCGCCGTCCCGGTCACAGAGGGATCCGCCGCGTCGGTGCTCTGCGCCGGCGCGGTGCTGTCCGGTGCGGCGATGCTGCCGCTGCTCTCCGGCGTCACGGCAGAGGAAGGATCCGGCTGCGGCGTTTTGCCGCAGGCGGTCAGCGCGGCCGCCGCCAGCAGGGCGGCCGTCAACAGGGCGATACTGCGTTTCGTTCTCATCGTTATGCCTCCTGTCATCATCGCGGTCACGGCGTGACCGTCACCTCGTTGCCCGGCTCGATATCCAGCGTGCCCTTTTCGAACACGCATCCCTCCAGCCGGATGTTCGTGCATTTGTACGCGCACGGCACACCGCTCGTGCTTTGGGTGCCGACATGGAAGATCGGCGCATCCGCGGCATACGGCGTCGTGAACGTGCAGCGGCGGAAGGTGATGTCCCGCGGGATCGGCCCCTCCACAAAGGTTTCGTTCTCGATCCGCAGCCAGAACACGTCGAAGCGGCAGTCCTCGAACGTGCCGCTGCCGCGCACGCGTACCGTGCCGGAGATATCGCAGCCCTTCACCAAAAAGCCGGGGTCGGCAAAGCGGTAAAAGGCGATCTGCATCCCCGGCCGCAGCTCCGGCAGCGGCCGATCCGGCACGAAGGCCACGTCCGTTTCGCTCGGCACGATCTCTGCCGCGTGGCCGCGGCCGATCTCGCGGCCGCTCGCCA
>JAJXDX010000372.1 GCA_021640185.1 Oscillospiraceae bacterium
GTGCAGTTCCTCATCATGGACGCGGATACGCCCACCGGCACGCTGTATTGCGACGCGGTCGGGTGCTATTTCCCGGATGCCGGCGACGAGCCGGAGGTCATGGATCCGACGAAGCGCACGCACGCGGCGGACACGTTCATTTGGGACGATATGGACTATGCCGATATCGCGCGCGCCAAGCAGGAATGGACGACCGATAACTATAATCAAAACGGAGAGGGCTGCATCGGCAGCCTCGAGAGCGATCCGGAGAACGTGTACGGCGGCCGTGGCACGTCGATCAAAATGACGTATGACCGCACGAAGAGCAAATGGAGCGCAGCCGCCTATGTCAACTGGAACGACATCGGCTGCCACGGCGACGGGCTGACGTTCTGGCTCAAGAGCGACCGCTCCGGCACCATCGTCGTCAGCTGTCTCGACGGCGACTGGAAGGGCCTGTCGAAGAAAAACATCCCGATCATCGCCGGCGAGAACATCGTGACCGTCCCGTGGGGCGAGCTCAAGCGCGCCGACGGCAGCGATGCGATCTTGACGAACATCCGTCAGATCGTGATCGGCTTCGACGATACGGTCACGCCCACCACGGCCAAGGGCACGCTCTGGTTCGACGCTTTCGGCTTTACCGGCGTGACGGACGGCTCCTTTGCCCAGATCGAGCTCGATCCGCCGGAGAGCTTCCCCGGCCTCGTCGACGGCAAGGTGCTCGCGGGCGAGGATTTCAACAGCTTCACCGGCGATGACGACATGGAGTTCATCCTCGGCTGGGGCTGCACGTCTACGGCGAACGTCGAGCTGGTCGAAGGCAGCGACAAGACCAACGCCCTGCGCTATACGTTTAAAAACGAGATCGGCAAAAACAGCAACATGGCCTGCTATACGGCGTTCAAAAATATCGATCTCGGCGGCAGCCTGTCCTTCCGGGCAAAGGCCGACAGCGTGTTTTATGTGCGCCTGTCGGTCACGATCGGCGAGGACGAGTACATGACCGTCGTCAAGACCTCCACGACCGAAAAGACCTATCAGATCCCGTTCACGGCGTTCCGCAAGGTCAGCGACCGCTCGGTCGGCATGGACACCGCGTCCGATCATACGCACGACATCACGCAGATGACGTTCGTGACCGGCGCCATCGTCGATCCGCCGTCCATCCACGCGGCGCTGTCCGGGGAATGGATCGTGGACGACATCCGATTCCTCAGCTCCGAAAAGGAGATCGAGCGCCCGAAGGCGTTCGACCTGACGGCCGAAGGCGTGCGCCTGCAGTCCGAGGCCGGCCGCTTCCCGGTGCTGACCACCGTGAGCATCGCCCGCACGGCGCTGACCGCGCAGGACACGGCCGAATGGCTGGCTGCCATAGGCAAGGATGCCGAGAGCATCGACCGCATGGTCGAGATCCGCGCCAAGGATATGGACGGCAAGAGCATCGAGCCCGACGGGCAGGTGCGCCTGACGTTCGATCTGCCGCAGGGGGTATCGGCGGACCGCGTCACGGTATGGCAGTGCTTCCTTGACGGCTCCGTCGAAAAGCGTGTCTGCACGCTGACCGACGGCAAGCTCGTGCTCGACACCTATAAGCTCGGCAGCTACGCCGTGGTCGTGAACAAGGCCGGCGCCCAGACGCCGGACGGCGACGGGAGCGACCCGACCCCGGCACCGACGACCGGTGTCGCGCTGCCGCTCTCCGCGCTGGTTACGGCCGTCGGCACCGCTGCGGGGGCAGCGATGCTCCGCCGCCGTAAGCGCCGCTGACCGAAAAATCAAAGGAAGATGTCCGCGCGGGAGCGGGTCTCCCGCTCCCGCGCGGCAGGATACCGCGGCTGACCGCCGCCTCCGATCGGATAAGGGAGGGATCTTTATGCATCGGAAACGTCTATCCGTCCGAATGACCGCCATGCTTTTGGCCGTCGCCGCGGCAGCCACGTTCACCGGCTGCCGCAGCGGCCGCACGCCGTCCGACGGCGGCAGCGATGCCTCGTCCGTTGTCAGCACGGACGGCCGTCAGGAGAACACGACCGGCCGGGACGGCACCGGCAGCGGGGAAAACGAGGGGACGACCATGAACGAACAGAGCCAGACCACGGCCGCGGCCGACCAC
>JAJXDX010000373.1:0-1365 GCA_021640185.1 Oscillospiraceae bacterium
TGAGGAAGGCATTGACCTGCGCCGCGTCATAGGTCGAAAACAAAAACCAGCTGCCGGTCTGCCGCAGCACCGTGGCCAGATAGAACAGCACGGTCATCACGCCGCAGGCGATGAACGATCCGCTGCGCCGCTTTTCCTTCATCTCGCCGTACACGGCGAAGGGATGCACCTGCGTGGCGAACAACTCGCGCACCGTTCTGCTGCGGATCGGCGTCAGCCGCCGCTTTTTCGTCACGATCAGCGCGGCGGACAGCAGCACCACCGCCGCGACGCACAGCGGGAAGATCCAGACGAAATCGCGCCGCACCGCAGCCTCGCGCACATAGCGGTACGCCTGCGAATACAGCTCCTTGTCGCCCGCCATGCGTGCATATCCCAGCGCCGCATCGTAGTCCTCGTGCAGGATCTCCGCCTGCCCCAGTGCACGGTAGGCCAGCTGATCCGTGCGGTCCTCGGCCAGCATCGCGCGCCAGCCCGCCTCCGCCTCGGCATAGTGGCCGTGGAGCGACAGCTTTTGGCACTCCCGCACCGCCTGCCCGTAGGCACCAAGGCGGAACACCGTCACGCTCTTCTTCACGCTGTCCGCCACATACACGTCCCGCGTCGTGGCCGCGATCGCCACCGCCTGCCGGAACGTGCCCAGCTGCTCGCCCTCCGACAGCCCGCCGCCGAACGTCGTCAGCAAACTGCTTTCCTCGTCATAGACGAACACGCGCCCGAACAGGCTGTCCAGCGCATAGATGAAGCCGTCGGCATCGACGTCCAGGCTCAGCAGATCCTGTGCCCGCGTTTCGCCCAGCGTCACCAGCAGCGCCTCGTCCGCAAAGTTCATGTCGCCGTTTTTCAAGATGTCGGATCCCGCGGCGTTGAGGCGCTTGATCTGCCCCTGCGCGATCGTGGTGTTCGTGCGCCCGGTGATCGTGTAGATGTACCCCTCCCCGTCGACGGTCAGGTCGGTGAACTGGAAGGGCAGCTTGCGCATCTGGTTGCCGCGCTTGTCGTTGTTACTGAACAGCAGATCGCGCAGCCGGTCGATGAACCCCACCGACGGCCCGAACACCTTGTTCGCCCCGTAGAACCCGCCGAACGAGCCGTCCGGCTTGTAGATCAGCGCCCCGTAGAACGACCCTTCGCTAAGCACATAGACGTACCCCTGCGCGTCCGCCGTCACCTTGCTCGGCCGGAAGGCGAAGCCTTCCGGGATCAGCGGGCTGTCCGGCAGCGTCAGCACGCGCGATACCGTCCCGCTGCCGTCCGTCAGCAGCACGCGGGCGCGCTCCGTGTCCGCCAAATAGATGTGATCGCGGTCGACGGCGAACACGCCCTTCGCCCCGGTCAGATCCGCGCTCTCGCCGTCCACGGTCA
>JAJXDX010000373.1:1375-2096 GCA_021640185.1 Oscillospiraceae bacterium
TGCCGGATCTGCCCGATCGAAGAAAAGCTGTCGTCCACCAGATGCAGCACGCCGCGCCCGGCGTCCAAGATGTACAGCACGCCGTCGCCGTCTGCGGCGATGTCGGTCAGGTTCTCGAAGCTCTCCGCGCCGATGTCCGCCCCGCGGATGCTGCGCAGCGGCTCGTACATCGGGCGGGCGGACACCGCCTTGCGCGATCCGCCGTCGCCCTGCCAGTAGGTATAGCTGTCGTAAGGGACCTCCGCGGCCGCCGTCAGGCCAAACAGCCAGATCGGCAGCACGCAGCATAAAAGCCCGCGCAGCACGCGCCGGATGCGCGCGATCGGCAAAAGCATCAGACCCTCTCCTCCCGTCCGTGTCCGGCGGTCATTCCTTGATGCCGGCATTGCTCATCGTCTCCATGATGCTGCACTGCGAGAACCAGTACAGCAGGATCGGCGGCAGCATCATGATCACGCTCATCGCCGCCATGTTGCCGGATCTCGCGATGCCCGCCCCGGCGATCTGCGCCACGCAGTACGGCAGGGTCTTGAGCTGCTCCGACAGGATCGTCCCGCCCGCCACGGCGGACCACTGCCCTTGGAAGGACAATAGCGCCAGCGTCAGCCATGCCGGGCGGATCAGCGGCATCACGACCGACCACAGGATGCGGAACGTCCCCGCGCCGTCGATCCGCGCCGCCTCCAGCAGCGCGTCCGGGATGCCGCTGTCAACATACTGC
>JAJXDX010000374.1 GCA_021640185.1 Oscillospiraceae bacterium
GGCTTGATCTGCGCGATCAGCTCGGCGGCCTCGTCCGGGGTCTTGTTCATTTTCCAGTTTCCGGCGATCACATATTTGCCCATGGATAACATCCTTTCCGTATCATGCGCCCGAGTATGGGCGGTTCATTTTTCGTCCAGGCAGGCGATGCCGGGCAGCTCCTTGCCCTCAAGGAACTCGAGCGACGCGCCGCCGCCGGTGGAGATGTGGGTCATGCGGTCGGCATAGCCGAGCGTTTCGACCGCCGCAGCGGAATCGCCGCCGCCGATGATCGAGATCGCACCGCTGTCCGCCACGGCCTTCGCGACCGCGATGGTGCCATTGGCGAAGTTCTTCCACTCGGACACGCCCATCGGCCCGTTCCACACGACGGTGCCCGCGCCGATCAGCGACTTGGCGAACAACTCCTGCGTCGTCGGCCCGATATCCATGCCCATCCAGCCGTCCGGGATCGCATCGGAATAGATGCGCATGAACGGCGCGTTCTCGTCATAATCGCGGCTGATGATGTTGTCGACCGGCAGGATGAAGTTGACGCCCTTCTCGCGCGCCTTGGCCATCATCTCGCGGGCGAGGTCGATCTTGTCCTCCTCGCACAGCGACGTGCCGACGTTGTTGCCCAGTGCGCGCATGAACGTGTAGGCCATGCCGCCGCCGATGATCAGCGTGTCCACCTTGTCGAGGAGGTTATTGATGACGCCGATCTTGTCGGACACCTTCGCGCCGCCCAGGATCGCCACGAACGGGCGCTTCGGATCCTCCAGCGCCTGACCCATGACGGTGATCTCCTTCTGGATCAGGTAGCCGCAGGCAGAAGGCAGATAGTCCGCCACGCCGGCCGTGGAGGCATGGGCGCGGTGCGCCGTGCCGAAAGCATCGTTGACGTACAGATCGGCCATGCTCGCGAGCGCCTTGGCGAATTCGGGATCGTTCTTCGTTTCGCGCGCGTCGAAGCGGACGTTCTCGATCAGGACGGCCTCGCCATCCTTCAGCGCGGCGACCTTGGCCTTGGCATCGTCGCCGATGATGTCGGTCGCGAAGGTGACCTTGTCGCCCAGCAGCTCGTTGAGGCGGTCGGCCACGGGCTTGAGGGTGAACTTCTTCGCATCGCCCGCCAGCGCCTTGGCGATATACTCCGCCTTGGCGGCGGCCTGCTCCGCCTCCGGCAGCGCGGCGACCGCGGCCTTCTCCTTCTTGTTCAGGCCGAAGCCTTCGGTGAGGATGGCGTGCGGCTTGCCCATGTGGGAGCAAAGGATCACCCGTGCGCCGTGATCGAGCAGATACTTGATCGTGGGCAGAGCGCCGACGATGCGCTTGTCGCTGGTGATCTTGCCGTCCTTCATCGGGACGTTGAAGTCGCAGCGTACCAGTACGCGCTTCCCGGCGACGTCCAGATCCTCTACGGTCTTTTTGTTCAGATAGCTCATGGTGAACATCCTTTCCAAAAAACTGATCTTGATGTGTTACTTGTTAAAAGAGTAACGACCCAAGAATACATTGTAAATGATTTCCCGGATTTTTGCAAGAGGGAACCGCAAAAAAACTGAAATTTTCGCACTTTTTCGGCCGGGGCATCCGTGTGTAGTCTGCCCGGCCGACGGCAGATCATCCCAGCGTGCGCAGCCCCTTGGGGTAGCGGTTCGTCAGCCGGCCGCCGCTGACCTTGCCGAGGCCGAGCGGGATGCCCGCGACGGTGACGGCGCAGTAGCCGGGCGCGGCCTCCGGCACGGACAGCTCCTCGCCGTGCAGGAAGGCGGCCAGACGCGGGTCGCCGGGCAGGAGGTCGACGGTGCGGCGGCAGTCGGCGGTGCGCGCCGCCGCAAAGGCGGCGTGGCACGGCTCCGCCCGGCCGCGGCGCACGTCCGCGGCGGCCAGACCGGCGGAAAGCGTCCCCGTGCCGGTCAGCTGCGGCAGATCCGGCGGCAGCAGGCGTACCGTTTCGCCGACGGTGACGAACGTACAGGCCGGCTCGTCCGTGAAGCATTAGGCATACAGGGCGCGCGCCGCGGCGGCGTTCGGGTCGCTTTGCGGGGCACGGCAGGGCGCACCGGCCGGGGGCGCATCGCCCGCGCGGCACAGCAGCGCGACGAAAT
>JAJXDX010000375.1 GCA_021640185.1 Oscillospiraceae bacterium
TCATCCCGCTGACGCTGATCGTGATGATCCTGTTCATCGTGCTGCTGTGGCGCAGCGATTTCCGGCGCTATCGCACCTTCCGCGCGGCGGCGGTGCTGATCGTGGCCGGGGGCGTCGGCAACCTGATCGACCGGATCCGGCTGCAGTATGTGGTGGATTTTCTCTATTTCAAATTGATCGATTTTCCGATATTCAACGTCGCGGATATCTGCGTGTGCGTCGGTGCGGCGCTGCTGTTCATTTTCTTGCTGTTCATCTATAAAGAGCCGGAGGGCATGGGCTGGCGCACGATGCTGTTCGGCGGCCGTCCGCCAAAGGCGGCGGACGCGGCCGAGCAGAGCGAACGGGAGAACGACGATCATGCCGGATAACGTCACGCCGTCCGGACGGCAGGAGCTGACCGTTCCGGCGCAGGCGGCGGGGCAGCGGGCGGACGCGTATCTGGCGGGCGCACTGTCGGTCAGCCGCTCGGCGATGCAGGGATGGCTCGCGGACGGACGGTGTCTGCTCGACGGCCGCCCGGCGGCAAAAAACGCCCGCCTGCGCGGCGGCGAAACGGCGGTGGTGGATATTCCCGCCCCGGCGGCGTATGCCGTCACGGCGCAGCCGATCCCGTTGTCCGTCGTGTACGAGGACGGCGACCTGCTCGTCGTCGATAAGCCGAAGGGGATGGTCGTGCATCCCGCCGCAGGGCACGAGGACGGTACGCTCGTCAACGCGCTGCTTGCGCATTGCGGGGACAGTCTGTCCGGCATCAACGGCGTGCTGCGCCCCGGCATCGTCCACCGCATCGATATGGACACCAGCGGCCTGCTGATCGTGGCCAAAAGCGATGCCGCACACCGCGGCTTGGCGGAGCAGATCCGTGTGCACAGCTTCACCCGCGTGTACGAGGCGGTCGCGGTCGGCCGGTTCGCCGAGCCGGAGGGCACGGTACGCACCCAGATCGGCCGCCACCCCACGCAGCGCAAGCGCATGGCGGTGCTGCCGTCCGGCGGGCGGGAGGCGGTCACGCACTACAGCGTGCTGGAGGAGTTCCCCGGCACGCCATCGCGCGGGGCCTACACCCATCTGCGCCTGCGGCTGGAAACGGGGCGCACCCACCAGATTCGCGTGCACATGGCCTATCTTGGGCATCCGCTGGCGGGCGACACCGTGTACGGCGCGGCGCACCAGCCGCGCGAATGCGCCGATCTGCACGGGCAGTGCCTGCACGCGCGGGAGATCGGGTTCATCCACCCCGTCACCGGGGAGCAGTTGCATTTCCAAAGCGAGTTGCCCGCGTATTTTACGGCTTTTTTGCGGCGCTTGGCACAGCCGTGACGGGCTTCCGCATACTTTTTTCCGTGCCGCCGCAGCGGCAGACCCGCGCGCTTTGCCGCGCGGCGCAAAGGGGGATCTTTTATGTGTCAGATCTTGCACCGGACTTGGGCGCAGGTGCATCTTGACCGCTTGGCGGACAACGTCCGCCTGATCCGCGGGCGGCTGACGCCCGGCTGCCGGATGCTCGGCATCGTCAAGGCGGATGCCTACGGCCACGGCGCCGCGCCGGTGGCGCGCGCGCTGCGCGACGCGGGCGTCGGCTTTTTCGGCGTGTCCAATCTGGAGGAAGCGATCCAGCTGCGCCAGTCCGGGATCACGGAGCCGATTTTGGTCTTCTCGTACACGCCGCCCGCCGAGGCGGCGCGTTTGGCGGCGTTTTCCGTCACACAGACGGTGCTCAGCCTGTCCCATGCGCAGCAGCTCAGCCGCGCGGCGGAGGCCGCCGGCGTGCAGATCCGCGTGCATTACAAGATCGATACCGGGATGTCCCGCGTCGGGTTCGTCTGCCACGCGGCGGACGAGGTCGTGCCCGCCGCGCGGGAGCTTTGCGCGGCGGCGCGCCTGCCCGGCCTGATCCCGGAGGGGATATTCACGCACTTCGCCTCGGCCGACGAGGAGGACGACGGCGGCTTCACCGAGCGGCAGTTCTCGCTGTTCACCGCCGTGATCGATGCGGCGGCTGCGGCGGGGGTCATGTTTTCGCTGCGGCACTGCTGCAACAGCGCGGCTACGCTGCGTTTTCCGCATATGCATCTGGACAT
>JAJXDX010000028.1:0-3974 GCA_021640185.1 Oscillospiraceae bacterium
CTCCTGGCTCGCGCGGTTCGCCGACGTGACGCTGCCGGCCCCGGTGAAACGTGAGGGCGGCCCGCTCGACCGTGCCCCGCGCGTCTCCATCCTTGCGGAGACCGTCGTGCTGCAGGTGCTGTCGCTTGTGCTGCAGGAGCATCGCGGCCTCACGCCGCAGGAATACGTATTGCGGCATCCCGGCGGCAAACTGGGCGAACTGCGCGAGAGCGAAAAATGACCGTTCGCCCGAAGGGCCGTTCCCGCCGAAACGGGAGAAAAGGAGAACACGATGTTCATCGATATCCACGCGCACGCCTATCGCATCAAGCCTTATTTCCTGTTTTGCACGGCGGAACGGTTGCTGGAGCAATGGGATGCCCACCGCATCGATATGGGCGTGGTGCTCCCGGTGGTCAGTCCGGAGATCTATTGTCCGCAGGCCGTGGAGGATGTGATCGAGATGAGCGAAAAGTATCCCGATCGAATCATCCCGTATGCCAACGTGGATCCCCGCTGCCTGACCAATTCTCCGCAGGCGCCTTTGCGGGACATCCTGCACTATTTCAAAGAGAAGGGCTGCAAAGGCGTGGGTGAGGTCATGCCGCATCTGGCCGTGCTCGATCCCATGGTGCAGAACCTGTTCGCCTGTGCCGAGGCCGAGGGGCTGCCGGTGGTGTTCGACGGCTCTTCGCAAAAAGCCGGCGATTTCGGCTTATATGACGATCCCGGTCTGCCGCAGCTCGAGTACACCTTGCAAAAGTTTCCGGCGCTGAAGCTGTTCGGCCACGGCCCGGTGTTTTGGTCGGAGATCGCCCGCTTGGATACGGTGGCAGAGCGCAGCGTGTTCATGGGGCCGGACGGCAGGCAGTATTTCTGCCTGCCGAAAGGGCCGGTCGCCGAGGAAGGGACCGTTCCCAAGTTGTTTCGCAAATACCCTAATCTGCACGGCGATCTTTCTGATGCCACCGCCTACAATGCGTTGGCCAGAGACGAGACATACGGGCCGCGGTTTTTGTCGGAATTTGAAGATCGGCTGTATTTCGGCACGGATATCTGCTGCGAGGATCAGCCGGATATCCTTCTTGACGAGTTGCTGCTGCGCTGGCGGAACACCGGCAAGATCGGCGAGACCACGTTCCGCAAGATCGCTTACGAAAACGCACAGCGGCTGCTGGGAATCTGAGGGAGGGACGTGTTATGGTCACGGTCGGGGACGTCCGGGAGGCGTTCGCTGCGCTGGGCATCGGCGAGGGCGTCACCGTTTTGGTCCATTCCTCGCTTCGGAGCATGGGGGAACTGGAAAACGGTCCGGCTACCGTCATCGACGGCATCTTTTCCCGCATCGGGCGGGACGGCACGCTGTTGATGCCTACGCTGTCCATGGTGGATTTCCCCAATTCCCGAAAAACGTGGTATCGGGATAAGCCGTCGGATACGGGATATCTGTCGGAGTATTTTCGCAAGCAGCCTTATGTTTACCGCAGCGACAGCCCGACCCATTCCGTTGCTGCCCGCGGCCGTTTGGCCTACGAATACACCCGCGAGCATGAAGAGCGCGGCCCGCACATCTGTGCGTTGGGGGACGGGGCCTTTGCCGACTCTTCGCCGTGGAGCAAGCTTTATCGAAACGATGCTTTTCTTGTGTTCATCGGGGTGGATATGTCCTGCAACACGATGAAGCATTTGGTCGAATCCCGCTTTATCGAAGCGCTTTTGGCGTGCGTCTCGGACGAGGAAAGGGCGGCGGCCCTGCGCAGCAGGCTGCGGCGGTTCGAGACGTTCGACGAGGGCGGCCTGTGGCCGTTTTATGACAGCGGGAAAATGGAAGCGGTGCTGGCGAGGGCCGGGCTGGTGACCTATACGCAGCTTGGTCGGGCGACCCTGCGGGCGGTGCACGCCAAGGCTTCTTCGGATATGGCGCTGTTTTTGCTGCAGAGCGAGCCGGAAAAATGGTGCGATGCCGATATGCTGGCATGGATCGGCGCGTGCAAAAAAGGATAAGTTGTCCTGAACCGGAAGAGCGTACCGTCGTTCCGGTAGGCAGGAAAGGGAAGGGGGTCACCGCGATGGAAGCTACATTGCCGCCGATCGCGACCGGTAAGCGGCTGGGATACCGGCATTTTCCGACGACCCAGCAGCTGTTCATCTATCGCAACTGGGATATGGTCTCTCCGCAGACGATGGCGCGTGTGCTGAAGACCGACGCACAGACCGTGTTGGCCATGGCGGCGGACATGGGCCTGCCGGAGCCGACGGGCGACGACGAGACCTGGCGTGAAAAGGGATATATCACCATCATCCGTGCCAACTGGCATCTGCTGACCTATGCGCAGATCTGCGAATTGCTGGGCTGGCGCAGGGAGCGCCTTGCTTACGTGCTGCGGGAGGACGATTTCCTGTCGGTCAAGCTGGGCGGCTTCAAACCGGATGTGCCGCCGTTGCTCTATCGCCCGTTGACCGAAAAAGAGCAGGCGCAAACGGCGCAGATCCGCCGGCTGACGCGCCGCTATCTTGCGCAGATGCCGCCGCAGCAGGCGAAGCCGTTCGATTTCGAGCCGTATTTTTCGTTGTTTTCCGGCCGGGAGCCGACGGTGCGGGAGCGAACGTCGGCCGACCGGCGCATCGTATATTCCTATTGTGCGTTGTACGGGGACGTATTTTCGGACGAAGCGCTGATGGAGGCATCGTTCCCGGAAAGCCTGCTCGAGAGCTATCGGCGGATCGGCATCAACGGGATATGGGTGCAGGCCGTGCTGTACACGCTCGTGCCTTTTCCCTTTGATGCCGATGTCAGCCGGGGACACGAGCGGCGGCTCGCGGGGCTGAAAAGCCTGGTGGATCGATGCGGCCGCTTCGGTTTGTCGGTGTATCTTTATCTCAACGAGCCGCGCGCCATGCCGGACGGCTTTTTTGCCGGGCATCCGCGGCTGCAGGGCACGTCCGTCGACGGCTACAGCAGCCTTTGCACGGCGCTGCCGGAGGTGAAGGCTTATCTGCGGGACAGCGCGGCATATCTGGTGCGAAACGTCCCGGATCTGGGCGGCTTTTTTACGATCACCGCGTCCGAGAACCTGACGAATTGCGTCAGCCAAACGGTCTGCACCTGCCCGCGCTGTGCCGCCAGACGTCCCGCCGAGATCTTTGCCGAGGTCGACCGTCTGCTGGTGGAAGGGGCGACATCGGTGCGTCCGGATTTTCCGCTGCTGGCCTATACTTGGGGCTGGGGCGTTCGGCAGGTCGCCGAGGAGACGATCCGTGCATTGCCGCCGTCGGTGACGGTGATGACCGTCAGCGAAGAGGGCGTGCAAAAGACCGTTGGCGGCACCAAGACCGAGGTGCTGGACTATTCGCTCTCGGTGGAGGGGCCGGGCGACTATGCGCTGGGTACGTGGAGAACGGCGAAGGAGACCGGGCACCGTACCTGCGCGAAGCTGCAGTTGAACAACTCTTGGGAAATGGCGGCGGTGCCGTATATCCCGGTGTTCGACACGGTGTATCGCCATGTGGCGCGGCTGCTGGAAAGCGGAGCGGTGGACGACCTGCTTTTGTCTTGGACGTTGGGCGGCGCACCATCCCCCACGCTGCAGATGGTGGATATCCTGTGGGAGGGATACCGGAAGACCGGGGAACTGCCGCCGCTGCAGAGTATCTACGGGCAGCTGTTCCCCGGCGAGGACGTTCGGCAGATCGGCCGGGCCGTCAGCCTGTTCAGTCAGGCGTTCGACGCCTATCCCTTCCATCTGTATGTGGCCTATTTCGGCCCGCAGAACGTCGGCCCGGCTGATCTGCTGTGGCGCCGCCCCACCGGCTGGCAGGCCACGATGGTCTGCTATCCTTACGATGATCTTGACCGGTGGCGGCGTGTGTTCCCGCGGGACACCTTCATCCGTCAGTGGCGCTTGCTGACCGAACGCTGGGCGGAGGGGCTGGCCGTGCTGCGCCCGCTGCTTGCCTCCGGCTCTCCTTCCCCGCTGCTGCAGCAGCTTTGGGAC
>JAJXDX010000028.1:3984-12140 GCA_021640185.1 Oscillospiraceae bacterium
CTTGCTATTGCCATTTCCGTTCCGCTCTGCTGCAAGCCATGTACATCTGCCGACGGGAGAGCGAGGACTGCACGGCGATCCTGCGGGAGGAGACCGATCTGGCACTGCGGCTGGCCCGGGTGGTGTCCCGTGATGCCACGATCGGGTACGAATCCTCTAACCACTATTTTTACACAAGATATATGCTGTTTGAGAAATGCATGAACTGCCGCCATCTGGAAGAGGGCGGCGAATGAAGGACGGAGGGCATCGGTAATGGACGGACAGATCGGCTGCCGTGTGCATACGGTATTCGACGGATATGCGGGATGGCGCTATCAAGGGCGGACCTATCGGCTGGCCTGCGGGGCCGTAACGGTGCAGGCGCCGAACGGCGATCTGCTGTGCGGCTGGATGACCGGCAGCGACACCGAGCCGGCGGACGACCACATCTATGTCTATGCCCGCTCCGCGGACGCGGGAAAGACCTGGAGCGAGCCGCAGGTGCTGGTGGATGCGGGCGACGGCAATGCCGCGGCCTGCCTGTACGTCGTCGGCGGGCGGCTGTTTGCTCTGTGCGCCCGGTGGAACGGCCGCTACACCGTGTGGAAATGGACCAGACGGGAGTCCCGCGATAACGGGCACACTTGGACGGATGAGCTGCCGATCACCCTGCTCGAGGGCGACGGCCTGTCGTCCTCCTTCGGCGATCTGATCCGCACGTCTTCCGGAGAATTGCTGGGCAGCGGCACGTTTTTCCGGCGGCGGGCCGTGCCGCTGACCGCCGGGGTGGAGCGTCTGATCTACGCCAAAAGCGAGGAGGAGGCCGCGGCCATGGCACCGATCCGCCCCGGAGAAACGCCGCCTACGGATCTGGATGAGTATTCGTACGGGGCGTTCTGCTTCGGCGCGGCGGAGGATCTTAGTCGGTTCACCCCATACGGCCGTGTGGCGGATCGACCGCTCGGCCTGCTGGAGGAGACGCTCATCGAGCTTCGGGACGGGCGGTTATCGATGCTCATGCGCGCCGAGTGGGGCGGCTTTTTGTGGCGCAGCGACAGCCGGGACGGCGGCAGGAGCTGGTGCGCCGCTTATCCGACGGATATCCCGAACCCCAGCAGCCTCGCGCGGCTCATCCGGCTGCCGGACGGACGTATCGCTCTGTTCCATAACCCGACCGGCGGCGTGCCGGGGCAGCGCGGCAGCCGGGATCGCTTGGCCGTATGGCTCAGCGAGGATGAGATGCAGAGTTGGAGCGTGCGGAAAGATCTGATCGTCGGCGGGTATCTGTCATACCCCAGCCCGTTGATCCTGCACGATGGGACATTGGCGTTTTCTTTTGATCGCGATCGGCGAAAAGCTGAGTATGTGGAGGTGGATAGACAAAGCGATTAGGTACAACGGTTTTTCGGCTAAACAGCGCCTTTATCGGCTTTGTTGCCCTCCGCTCAGCATACGCCGGTATCCTTCGGTCGGGCGCCGCGCCGCGAAAAGGCGCTGTTTGCCGAAGATCTTCGACCTGAAACGAGAAAATTTTTTCGTTTTGGAAGTCGAAGAACGCAGCCATACTGTCGTATGGCGAGTGATGAGACAAACGAAACAGGGAAATGTTCCGTTTCAGGAACTGTTGTACCCTGATCGCTTTGTCTATACCAAAGCGCAGTAGGCAGAACAGCACGAGCTATCATAAGGAGGAATGATGATGAAAACGGGTAGAAAATGGTTGGCGCTGGCATCGGCGATCGTTATGCTGGCGGTATGTGTGATGAGCGATCTTATCCTGCCCGCTTCTGCGGCAGCTGCGGTAAATCCCAGCTTCTTTTATCGTTTTACGGCGGAGAACTACTCGGCTTTGCGGGCGTTCGGCAGCAACACGCAGGTGACTTGGGACGAAACGGTGGGGGCGGTCAAGGTGTCCCCGGCCGCCGTGGGCAGCACCGGAGCGAACCAGATCGAACTGATACGCTCCGAATGGAGCCAAATGGTCAGCTATCCCGTCTTTGCCATGCGCATCAAAAAGGTGCATAAAGATCGCGCGCTGGCCGGCTATTACGTGAATATGAACGTGTCCGGCGGAGAGTCGTACAACTCCGATTACAGCATCCGCTTCACCGATGAAACGAAGGCGGCTGCGGCGGACGACAGCGGCGAATGGCACACGGTGATGCTTGACCATGACACCATGGCGTATGCGTGGCCGAATGCGTATTATCGGCAAAACGGCTGGGCACAGCCCCGGCCGAACTGGATGGCCGTCCATTGGGATCTGATGGATCCCGCTATCGCGGCCGAGGAAGACGACATCATCTATATCGCTTGGGCGGGAACGTTCCCGAGCGAGGCGGACGTGGCTGCCTATTTGGCGGAGAACCCCGATCCTGAGGAAAAAACGCCGACGGCCCCGGTCACCGGTTCCCTGTTCTTCGACCTCTCTACGGAGGCGGCCTATAACGATATCGTGGACGGTACGGCGGGCGATACCGGCGATGCGACGGCCCTGTCCTTCACCGGGGCCTCCTATGTGTATGACAGTGCGGAGCAGGCGCTTCGGGTGACCGTGACGGATGCCCGGTTCGAGGATGGCCGGTCGATCGAATGGCCGCGCCTGCAATTCGTCAACGACAGCAGCACCGTCGGGATGAAGGATACCGGCGTGTTCGCCATGAAGGTGAAGATCCCCAAGGCCATGGCCGTGGGATGGACACTGCTGCGCAGCGATACCTCTCAGGCGAACGACGGCAGTATCGCCAAACAGCTCAACGGCCATATGAGGGATTGGCAGCTCGTCATTATCGATGTCGGCAAGGCTGCGCTCGGTGCGGCACATCAGGAGGAATATGATACCGGCGTTTGGCGGGAGATCGGTTACTGGATGCATCCGGCGTATCTGAACGTCGGGGATACCTTCCACATCGCTTGGATGGGCGCGTTCGAGAGCGCCGAGGCGGCACAGCAGCACTATGAGGATACGACGGATACCTCGGGCATCCCGACGGAGCCGGTCATGGACGAGGATGCGCCGCCCTTCTTCTGGAGCTTCGAGAAAGAGAACGACGTCAGGTGGCTGCAGCAAAACGGCCTGCTGGAAAGCAGCGGCGATCCGGAGAAGAGCCGTGTCGGATATGACAGTGCCTTGCAGGCGCTGAAGCTGTCGGCTGCGGCAGCGGGCGGGTTGGACGACTTCGCCCTGCGGGTCTCGCCGAAGGAGCGCGGCAAGGTCTCTATCGATGAGTATCCCGTGCTGGCGATGCGTGTGAAGCTGAGCAATAAAAACGCCAAGTTGGCCCGGCTGCTGTGGAGCTCGACCACCACGGAGGTGGAGAGCTCCTGGATCGGCGACTATGTGGAGATGCAGAAAAATGCCGGTGTGAGCATCGGCGCCGAATATCGGCCTACCGACGAGTGGCAGCTCGTGGTCATCGACGGGCGCAACCTGTATTCCGGTGCATGGCCGAACCGGAACTATACCTACAACTGGAAAGAGGGCGTGCTGCTCAACCTGCTCGACTGGAGCGAGGAAGGCTCGCTCGGCGATGAGGTGTGGATACAGTGGATCGGTGCGTTCTCCACGCCGCAGGCCGTTTATTCCTTTGCCGGTGAGGAAATGCCGGACCCCGATGATAAAGAACCGCCTTCGGGCTTTTTCTTCGATTTCGGCAGTCAAGCGGTGATCGATGCGCAGAAGAGCTGGCTGATCCCGGCCGACGCCGACACCGCCGTGGTATACGATCCCGAAAAGGACGCCATGAAGGTGACGTTGTCTGCCGGTTCTGCCGAAAACGGCGGTTCTCCGCTGCAGATCCGCCTGACGGGCAAGCAGGCATCGGCCACAGACTATCCCATCTTCGCCATGCGCATCAAGCTGTCTGACGAGCGCATCAAATGCGGCAGCTTCCTGTGGAGAACGAGCCGCTGGGATGAGCTGCGCGCCGAGGGGCTGGCCGTCACCTATTTCACCGGCTTCGGCAATTTGTCCCCCATGACCTACAGCAAGACCGAAAACTGGCAGATCGTGTATTTCGACACCTCGCTGTTCGGCGCGGAGGAGTACAGCGGAGACCTTTTGGATGTGCTGCTGAGCCTGGCCTCTGCCGACCGGGAGGGCGTCGATGCCGACAGTGCGGTGTGGCTGGAGTGGGCCGGTCTGTTCGCCTCCGTCGAACAGCTTTATGCCTATGCCGGGATCTCTGACGATGAGGGAGAGAAGCCGGTCCCGTTCTTCTGGGATCTGACCACCGAGGCGGCGATCGAACGTCATGTAGAGGCTGCCGGGGACACCGGCATCGCTTACGATCCGGCGCTGAAGGCGCTTGAGGTATCCCCGAAGGACACGAACAGCGACGGCGCGTTCCTGAACACGCCGGGCAAGATCGTTTTGGGGCTGCGTTCGCCGGTCGCCGCCAAGATCTCCACGGACGACTATCGGTATCTGGCGATCCGCGTGAAGCTCCAAAGAAGCACGCAAAAGGGCGGCATGGCTACTTTCCGCACCACCGATACCATTCAGGCGGCCATCAGCGGTCTGGGCGATGCGGATTTCAGCCTTGACGTGCTGGATTATGCGGAGACGACCGGTTGGCAGACCGTCATCATCGACTGTAAGTCCGATCCGACGGCGGAGTTCTTCTTCACCGGCGATTGGAAAGCGGCATCCTTCACCCTGATGGATCGCCTGACGGTACGCAAGTCCGATCGCGTGTGGGTGCGATGGGCAGGCGCTTTCTCCTCCGCAGAGGAGATCGGGCGCTATGTGGCGGCCACCAAAGCGCAGGAGATCGGCGATACGGCGGACGACGGGCCGGACGGCGACGAAAAGCCCGACATCTCCGATGATGTCAAGACGGGCGAGGATCGGACCGCTGCAGCGGTCGCGTGCTCGCTGGTCACGGTGTGTGCGGTGACCGCTTATGCGGTCGCCCGCAAAAAGAGATCGAAGGCAAAATGAAGATGAGAAAGGAAGAGGCATTATGGCCAAACGGATGATCGCCCTGCTGCTGGCGGCCGGCTTGCTGCTGACGGCAGCGGTCGGCTGCGGCTCCGACAAAAAGCCGGGCAGCGATCCGGAGATGAGCAGCACCGTGTCCGGCACGGCGGACAGCACACCTTCCGCCCCGGACACGAACAGCAGCCCCTCCGGGGACGTGAGCGAGGATAGCTCCGGCGGCGTCACCTCGCAGACCCGCAGCAGCACAGGCACCACGAAGGCGGGCGGCAGCCAAGGCGGTTCCGGCCTGGTGTCGGATACGCCGGTATCGTATACGCTGTTCATGACCGAGCACGTCAATCAGCCTATCCTGACGGATGCGCCGAAATGGGCGGAGATCGCCAAAAAGACCAATGTGACGCTGAAGGTGGACGTGGGCGTCGGCTCTTCCGCGCAGACGAAGCTCAGTGCGGCTGCTACTTCCGGTAAGATGTACGACATCACTTACCTGAGCAACGATCAGCTCAAGACCTATAACGCGGCGCTGTTCATGGAGATCACCGCCGACATCATGAAAAACAAAACGCCGAACTATTATCGGCTCATCAAGGATGATGCCGACCTCAAACGGTTCACCGTGGGCGGCAAATACCTTGGCTTCGCGCAGTTCGAAAAAAACAACGCCGGCACCTCTCCGGTGACCACGGCCATCCGGTACGATATTCTGGATAAGCATAATCTGGCAGTGCCTGAGACGTGGGACGAGTGGTTCGACACCATGAAGCAGCTCAAAAAGCTGTATCCCGACAGCACGCCGTTTTCCGGCCGCTGGTATAAGTACATCCTGGACTATTGGGAGCAGGCGCTGGGGATGCAGCACAAGATCCACCTTGATCGGAAGAGCCAGAAGTGGATCTGCGGCGTGATGCAGCCGGAATACCGCACGGTGCTGCAATTCATGAAGAAGTGCTATAACGAGGGGATCCTCGACCGCGGTTTTTACACCTGCAACGAAAAGACCTTTGCCGACGGTGCCGCGGCCGGGCGCGTGTTCTTCTGGATCGATAACGGGATGAACGCGTATAAACAGACGGATACCCTGCGGCAGACCAACCCCGACGCGCTGATCTTCGCCATGCCGCTGATGACGAACTCTTTCGGAAAAAAATGCGGCCTTGCCTATACGCAGTCGGCCAACTACAGCCAAATGTACTGCCTGAGCGCATCGGCCAAGGATCCGGATACCCTGCTGCGGTTCATGGATTGGTGCTATTCCGAGGAAGGCCTGCTCGTCAACTCGTACGGCCGCAAGGGCATCGATTATCAGGTGGATGCCAAGGGCGTTCCCTATGTGCCGGAGAGCGTGTGGAAAAAGTATGCCGGCGGCGGCTCTCTGCGGTATGACTGGATGTCGAAGCTGGGGCTGGGGCAGCTCTGCTTTGCCCCCTATTATATCGCGAACGGTCTGGTGTGGGAGAACGAGGCGGACGAGAGCGATAAATACGGCAACGAGAAGGAGATCTATGCCCAGGATGTAAAGGACGGCAATTTCGAACCGCTGCTCCTCGTCTCTCCCGATGTGGATCTGAAGACCATCAGCCGTTCGGACACCATCGAGAAGTTCATCGAGAGCAATGTCGTTGCCTTCATCAAGGATCAGCGGCCGATCAGCGAGTTCGATCAATTTATCAACGACCTGAAGAAAATGGGCGTGGAAGCGGTCCTCAAGACCTACAACGCGAAATAACGGGCGCAGCGGGACGGCCACGCCCGGCACGGCGAGGCCGTCCTTGCCTCGCCGGGCGCCCGTTCCCGCAGGAAAGGAATGATCATCAGAAATGAAACAAGGACACTGGAAGCGCCTGTCGGCCGCCGCGTTGGCGGCGGTCTCTGTCCTGACCGCCGCAGGCTGCGGCGGCCGGGATCCGGTGAGCAGCCTGCCGCCGGAGCCGCAAACGACATCTGCCGGCACATCGACCGCGGCCGATGTGCCGACCACGACCGCACAGACCGGCACGACTGCTTCGGCGACCACCGCCAAGACGACCGCCTCCGCTGCGGCCGGCACCGCAAAAAGCGGTGTTTATCTGACCACGGCTGCCCCGAACGACGAATGGGCCGGCGTGTTCCCGGTCAAGCAAACGGAGGATATCCGGGTATCGGCACAAAAAGTGAACAACCGGCTGTCCGGCGAAAAGACGAAGCTCCGCTCCGACCGGGCAGTCGTTTCGGCCTTCAACACGCGATATGCCTATGCTCATCATCCCGGCCTGACCTATTTCAAAGGGAAACTGTATGCCGCTTGGTCATGGGGCTTCGTGGATGAGGATGCACCGGGGCAGGCGGTGGCGCTGTCTACCTCCGCCGACGGCTTGCAATGGAGCACGCCAAAGGTCGTGGCCGAGCCGGGTGACGGTATCTTCGGCAAGAACTGTCTGCAATCGGGGTATCTGTTCGGTACGGCGGACAAGCTGTATCTCGTCTATTGCGAAAAGACGTATGCCCCGGAGATGTTCGATGCCAACGGGGATTACATTCCGGACGGGCGGCACAGCACGCTGTCGGTGGATACCTATGTCATCACTTCCACGGATGGGGTCAGCTGGAGCAAGCCGCAGCAGACCGCCGTTGGCTATGCCAACGAGTCTCCCCGCAAGTCGCTGACCGGCCGCTGGTTCGCCGGCGCAGGCCGGGTGCTGATCCGCTCGGACGATCCGTCGGTCTTTGCTTGGCCGGGGTTCGGCGTGACCGCCGCGCAGGAGGAGGATGCTATCCGCCGGGGCGCCCTGATGCTCACCGAGGCTTCGTGGTTCCAGACGGACGACTATATCCTCCATATGATGCTGCGCAGCAATGCCGGGTATATCTGGATGAGCAACAGCTACGACAACGGGGAAACGTGGACGGACGCATATCCCACCCGCTTCAAGAGCGATGATACCATGGCCAACTTCGGCCGCCTGCCGGACGGACGGTTCTATTTCGTGGGCAGCACCAGCACCAATGTGCGGTATCCGTTGGAGCTGTATGTTTCGAAAAACGGCACGGATTTCGACAAGGGCTATATCCTGCGGGACGAAAAGTCCGCCTTGCAGCAGGAAGGCTGGGCCAAGGGTGGCCAGTACGGCTATCCGGAGGTGCTGATCCGCGACGGGTATATGTACGTGTTCTATTCCAAGCAGAAGGAAGTCATGGAGCTGACGAGGGTCGCCTTGAGCGATATCGGATAAAAGTGAGGATGCCGAGATGAGAT
>JAJXDX010000376.1:0-391 GCA_021640185.1 Oscillospiraceae bacterium
GAGCATGGTGGCCGGGTTCGACCGCTATATCCAATTGGCCCGCTGCTTCCGCGACGAGGATCTGCGCGCCGACCGCCAGCCGGAGTTCACCCAGATCGACATGGAGATGTCCTTCGTCGACGTGGAGGACGTGCTGGCCGTCGGTGAAGGGTTCATCCACGATGTGTTCAAAAAGGTGCTGGACGTCGACGTGCCGCTGCCGCTGCCGCGCCTGAAATATACCGAGGCGATGGAGCGCTACGGCTCCGACAAGCCGGACACCCGTTTCGGCATGGAGATCATCGACCTGACCGACGCCGTGCGCGGCTGCGGGTTCGGCGTGTTCTCCGGTGCGGTGGAGGCCGGCGGGACGGTGCGGTGCCTGAACGCCAAGGGTGCGGCGGCCGCGCTT
>JAJXDX010000376.1:401-2081 GCA_021640185.1 Oscillospiraceae bacterium
CAAGGAGATCGACAAGCTGACCGAGATGGTCAAGGGCATCGGCGCGAAGGGGCTGGCGTGGGTGCGCTGGACGGCCGACGGGTGCCAAAGCTCCTTCGGCAAGTTCCTGAGCGAGGAGGAGATGCAGCGCGTCCTCTCTGCGGCCGGGGCCGAGCAGGGCGATGCGGTGCTGATCGTGGCGGATGCCGTGAAGAAGCACGTGCTGACCACGCTGGGCGCACTGCGTTTGGAGTTGGCGAACAAGCTGGGGATCGAGCGCAAGGGGTACAACTTGCTGTGGATCACCGAGTTCCCGTTCTTCGAGTGGGACGAGGAGAGCGAAACGTGGCTGGCGATGCACCATCCGTTCACCTCTCCGCTGGACGAGTGCATCCCGTACCTCGACAGCGATCCGGACAAGGTGTTCGCCAAGGCGTACGACCTTGTGCTCAACGGTATCGAGCTGGCGTCCGGCTCCATCCGGATCACCGATCCGCAGCTGCAGGATCACATGTTCCGTGCGCTGGGCCTGTCCGAGGAGGAGGCGCGGCAGAAGTTCGGCTTCCTGCTGGATGCGTTCCGCTACGGCGCGCCGCCGCACGGCGGCATGGCGATCGGCCTTGACCGCTTGGTGATGCAGATGATCGGCGCAGCCAGCCTGCGCGACGTCGTGGCCTACCCCAAGGTGCAGAACATGACGGAGCTGATGACGAACTGCCCGTCGCCCGTCGATGAACAGCAGCTGACCGATCTTGGCATCGCGCTGCTGCCGAACGCGAAAAAGGCCGAGGACTGATCGGCGACAGACAGATAAGCAATGCCCGCCGTCCGCGAAAGCGGATGGCGGGCATTTTGCGTGTTCGTGCGGTGGGATGGGTCGTTAGGGCTGTGGATCGAAATAGCCGATGCCGCGCATCACGGCATCCAGACGTTCGGCATTCTCCGTGCGGCAATAGGCGAACACCAAGGTGTTTTCCACCCGCATATTGACCGTGTACGTGCCGTCGGCCTTCAGGGTGTACAGCACGAAGTTCGCCGCGCCTTCCGAAACCTCGATGTTCGGGGTGGCATAGCGTTCTTCCCGGATGAAGGTCTGATAGTTTTTTCTGAACCGTTCGGCGGTGTTTGCGGTGTCGAAAACAAAAAAATCGAACCGAAGGTCGCTTTTTTCGGTGCCGACGGCGGCCTTGAGCGCGGTGCCGACCGCCCATTTTCCCCGGTATGCGTCGGTCAGGTCGGCGGCGTTCAGGCCGTTTTCTGCCAAAACGGCGAACACCTGCGGCACCGTCGCCGGGGTCTTGGGGCCTGCTTTGGTGAAGATCACGATCCAGATGACGGCCAGCAAGGCGACGGCCGATGCGGTGAACAAGACTGCGCGGAGCCTGCCTGTTTTGTTCATGCGAACACCTCCGGTGGGGCAAAATGCGGTCAGCGGAGCCGTTTTTCCATCACGATCTCGTCCCCGTCGACCTCGCCGGTGTGGGTGAAGCCCAGCTTGAGGTACAGCCGCTTGGCGGCCTCGTCCCCGGCGACATAGCAGAGCACGACTTTATCGTGCACGCCGTCCTTCTGCATCTCCTGCAAAACGAGCTTTGCGGCGCGATAGCCGCAGCCGCGGCCCTGATACCTTTCGTCGATGAAGAACTGGCTGAAGTCGTAGCTGTCTTCGAGATCGTGGTACATGGCCATGCCGATCGGCGT
>JAJXDX010000377.1 GCA_021640185.1 Oscillospiraceae bacterium
AAAAACTGATATGAAAATCAGCAGGATCATGGGATCGTCAGGGGAGGCCGTCACAGCAGATCCGTATCGACCGGATACGCGCCGTCGATCAAAAGGCAGGTAAAGTCGCTTTCTTTCGCACAGGCGAGGACGTGTGCGTTGTCTTTGAGTATGCTCTCCATGGTGCAGTCATCGGCCAGACGTTTCTCGATCACGTTCGCATACCGCCGGATGTCGGCAAAATGCGTCCGGATGTAGTTTTCGCTCATGATCAGGCAGTAACCCCGGATCTCTTTGCGGTATTCCTCGGCAAAGTCCTTTTCCAGTCGAAGGGGATATAGCAGCCCTCAACGATCAGATCCTGCCGGTTCTCGATCGCCGTTTTGATCATTTCCCGGACGATCGGCCACAGGTAAGCCGTCAGCTCGGCGTCGCTGCTCTCGGGCGTGAGCTGTGTGTTCCCGCTGCGGATTAGTCCCATTTTCAGGTGGTCGATCGACAAATACGGACAGTGGTATTTTTGGAGCGATCTTTGCGCCAGCAGCGTTTTGCCCGTGTGGGATGCGCCTGCGATCAAAATGACCATCGTTCCCCTCCGGTTTTTATTTGGCGAATCGCGCTTTCAGCAGCCGGGCGAATTCCTCCGCATAGCCGTTGGTGTTGTCCCTTTTCCAGAACGCGCAGTAGTTTTGCCGGATGGGATCATTGCTGCGCGTCAGCGGGATGCGGACGACGGACTGGAAGTAGTTGAGCTGTTTCCACATGATAAGATCACCCCTGCTGCGGTGTTCGGCCACCGAACGGTATCGCGCGCCGAACGGAGCCGTCGGGAAAAGTATAGCACACGATCGGCGGATCATCAAGGGCGATATGCGGGTCATGCCGGTAAGCGGCAGCGGCGGCAAAAAGAAAAGCGGATGTGACAACGGTCTGTCACATCCGCCCGATAAAGTTCGTGCCGCAAAAATGCCAAAAACATAGGGAGCAGGCATCGCGGCTGCGCCTTCAGATCTCCCACTGATACGCTTTCAGATCGACGTGGCAGGCATCCTTCAAAACGACGCCCTCCCGCCGCAGCAGTTCCGCCTGTTCGTCCCAGCCGGGCGCGAGCCTGCCTGCGTGATCCACGACGCGGTGGCATGGGTACTGTCCGTAATGGTCGGCACGGCTGAGCACCGTCCCCACCAGCCGTGCGTTTCGTTCCCGGCCGATCAGCCGGGCGATCTGCCCGTAGGTCGCTACGCGCCCTGCCGGGATCTCCTCCACGACCGAGAGGATCTCGTCGATCAGGCGGTCATCCGATAAAGCGCCCATTGGCTTTCTCCCTTCGGCTTTTGGCTGGTCGGAGCGGTGAAAAAAGGCACCACTGACGGATCTTTTCACTGTGTCCCATGACGATCCGCCGATCGGCGACAGAGAACAAGTGAAAAGTGAAGAGTGAAGAGTGAAAAAGTAAAACCTTCTCGAACTTCGTCCGAGAAGGTTTTTGGTTGCGGAGGATGGATTCGAACCACCGACCTTTGGGTTATGAGCCCAACGAGCTGCCACTGCTCCACTCCGCGATGTCTGCTCTCTCTTGAGTGCTTTAATAGTATACACCAACGGCGCAGAGATGTCAAGTGTTTTTTTGAAAAAAACTCGAGCATGTGGGGCGGGGACGTGTCGTGCATGGACAGCGGGGCAAAAAAAGGGCGAAAGGCGGCGAAAAAACTCCCGCAGGCGGCATAATGTGCCGCCTGCGGGAGCGGGAGATATGGGAATGATGCCGGTTTTGCTGCGGGGCCGCTTAGAACTTCGCGCCCTTGCTGCCCTTGCTGCCGCAGAAGCCGGAAAGGATGCTGCTTTCGTACGTGAAGGTCAGCGCCGCGCGCTCGCGGTGGCGCTTGAAGGCCAGCCGGATCAGCTCATCCATCAGGGCAGGGAAGTCGAGGCCGACCTCCTTCCACAGATAGAACGCGAGCGAGCCGGGGATCGTATTGATCTCGTTGACCCAAAGCTCGCCGGTGGAGCGGTCGTTGAGGAAGTCGACGCGCGCCACGCCAAGGCACCCGAGCGCCTTGAAGGTCTGCACCGCCAGCTGCTGCAC
>JAJXDX010000378.1 GCA_021640185.1 Oscillospiraceae bacterium
GGCGAAAGGAGATGACCACCGATGCTCAGCGAAAACATCAAAACGGTCAGAAAAATGAAAGGTCTTTCGCAGGAGGAACTGGCGATCCGGTTAAACGTGGTCCGCCAAACGATCTCCAAATGGGAGCAGGGGCTGTCCGTCCCGGACGCGGATCTGCTGATCCGACTGGCGGAGGAACTGGAAACGCCGGTCGGCACCCTGCTCGGCGAAAACATCGCCGAAGAAAAGGCGGGCGACCTGAAAACGCTCGCCGAAAAGCTGGAAACGATCAACCTGCAGCTCGCCCGCGAAAAGGAGCGCCGCCGGCGGACGCTTTTTGGGCTGTGCATCGCGCTGTGTGCGGTCACCGCGGCAGGCCTTGCCGCTTTTCTGCTGCTCGGCGGCACATACCTCGGCTGGGATCTGTCGGATCCCGAAACGGCCGTCGCCGCAGCGGCCCTCCACGCGGCGGAGTTCGTGTTCGTCCGGCTCGCGCCGTTCCTGCTGATCGGCTCGGCCGTCGGCGCCTGTCTGACACGCAAAAGGAAATAAAACGAAACCGATCCGCCCGGCGGGGAGCGCTGCTCCCCGCCGGGCGGATCGTTTCATTTTTTGCTCACTTTTTGACCACGGCGTCGCGGATCGCTTCCAGATAGCCGAAGCGGTCGCGCACGTTCGGCACAAGGCCGGGGCCACCCTCCGCCCATTCGGACATATTGTAGCACATGATCACCTGCGGCAGCGCGGGATATTTCTCCAGCTGCGCGACGGCCTTCTGCATATACTGCGCAAACAGCGCCGGCGTGCTGCCGGGGCAGATCCAGCCCGATTCGTGCGGCCGCTGCGTGTGGACCGACGTACCGACAGAGACGATGACGCTGCCCTTTTTGGGCGGCTTGAAATTCGCCACCAGATCGGCATAGGTGTATTTCCCGGTGCGGTCGGTCACCGTGTAGTTCGGCGTGTAGCTGGTCGTATAGCGCAGCACGCCGTCCGCGGTCATGTCGCCGATGTCCTTCACCGGCCAGTTGATGTACAGCGCCATGCCGCCGAAGCCCGCCTTGCGGAAACGCGCGGCCAGCTCCCGATAAAACGCCTTCACGTTCTCCGCACTGCCAAAGATCGTGGGATAGGACGATTCGGCGATGATCGAGATGACGGGATAGCGCTTGCCGTCCCGCTCGACGTAATAATAGTTGTCGTACTTGCTGTAGATCTTGTCGACCAAGGCGAAGAAGTTCTCGCGCACCCGCTTTTCGTTGGCCGCGTCATACGCCTTGGGGAAGGAGTATTCCCCGCTCATGACATAGCGGATGTTCTTGAAATTCGACGTGTTCGTGAACAACTGATACACCCAGTGGTCGCGGTGGGTCGGCTGCTCCCAACCGGTCAGTCCGCTGCCGGACAACAGCAGCGATGCGCCCGCCATGCCGTATTCCCGCAGCCAATAGCACTGCCAGTCCAGCACCTTGGGGTCGTCCCCGCGATAGAACCCGAGCAGCGGATGGCGGCTGGGATCGTATGCGTCCAGCGGCTTGCCGTCCAGCTCGCGCTTGGCGGCATCGTGGTGGTTCCACGTCCAATAGTACCAGCCGATCCACCCGGTCTTGGCGATCTTGGTGCACTGCAGGCCGAAGTCGTTATACCAATACGGCAGCACGTCGACCTTGCGCTCGATCGTGCGGGTGGAGAGCGGCGGCGATACCAAGTTGCCGGAAACGCCGCTGAACTCCTCGTTGTTCGTTTCCAGATGGTTGTGCATCAGGCCGATCAGGTTCCCCGCATCGTCGAAGTTGACGATCGGTGTGTCGGAGACCCGGTTGCGGATCAGCACCCCGTCCTTCGACTGGAAACGCACCCCGCCGGAAAAGTCGAGCGTCAGGCCGTTGAACAGATATGTCCCGTTGGGATAATAGATCTTTTTGCCCGTGGCGTGCAGCCGGGTCAGCACCGCGGTAGCGTCCGTTTTGCCGGTGGGATCCGCCCCGTAGGTGACGACGTTGATCTCCGCCGGGACGAAACCGACCCGCGTGCCCGAGCAGCCGAACTATCCGGCGGAGATCAACGTCGGCACCTACGGGG
>JAJXDX010000379.1 GCA_021640185.1 Oscillospiraceae bacterium
TGGACTACGACGATCAAATGGTATATGCAAAAACGATCTTGGAGCGTTATCCGGATGTGCTGGCACACTTTCAAGAGGCTTTTCCGTACATCTGTGTGGATGAATCACAGGACACCTCAAAGATCCAACACGAGATCATTCGCCTTCTTGCGCAGAAGACTGGGAATATTTTTATGGTGGGCGATGAGGATCAGAGTATTTATGGCTTTCGTGCGGCCTTTCCGGATGCGCTGATGCGGTTTGAGCAGACTTATCCCAATGCCCGCGTTTTGCTGATGGAGGAGAATTATCGTTCCACGCCGGAGATCCTCCGGCTGGCAGATTTGTTCATCCAAAAGAACCATGACCGGCATCCCAAAACCATCCGTCCGACCAGAGCATCCGGCGCAGATGTTCATTTGATCTCGGCGGCAGATCGCGCTGCCCAGTATGCATGGCTTGCGCATATAGCGGCACGTGACGATCGACAGACCGCGTTCCTTTACCGCAATAACGACAGTGCTCTGCCGCTGATCGATATGCTGGATCGTCAGGGGATCGTTTACCGCTGCAGGCAGATGGACGATACATTTTTTACGCATCGGATCGTTACGGATATTCTGGATATCATTTCTTTCGTGTGTGACGCAAGGAATGCAGAGCCTTTTCTGCGGATCTATTACAAATTGGGCGCAGGGATATCCAAAAAGGCTGCAGAGTACGCCTGTGAAAAAGCAAGGAATTCCGGAAAGACGATCCCGGAAGAGCTGCTGCGTTTTCCTGAGCTTTCCTCATATACAAAAGACCGTGTGATCGATCTGATCGACCTGCTGCCGCTGATCACGCGGGACACGGCGGAGCGCGGTTTAGAGCGTATCTGGCGGGAACTGCATTACAAAGATCATGCGGAACAGCAGAAACTGGATACGAACAAGTTCGAGATCCTTTGCCTATTAGCGGCCGGAGAGCAGGATCTGGCCGCATTCGTCGCCCGCTTGGATCATCTTCGGCATTTGATATCCGCGCCTTCTGCGCCGTCGGATACCGGCGTGCTCCTTTCCACGATCCATTCCAGCAAAGGGCTGGAGTATGATACGGTCTATCTTTTGGATGTACTGGATGGCATCCTGCCTGCCGTGACGCTGCCCAAAAACGCCGCCGAGCAGAGGCAATATCAGGAGGAACGCAGGCTCTTTTACGTAGCCATGACACGGGCAAAGAATCATTTGTTTCTCTTTTCCTGCTTAGATCGCGATTCGATGTTCATCGGGGAACTACAGTAGGAACTGCCGGTGGAGGCCCCGGAGCCGGACGATGTTTTTGGCACCTTGGCGACGTCGCTATGCGGGAAACGCTATCATCACGCCCAAAACGGGCAAGGAACGGTACGAGCCTTTGGTGAAGGCCGATGCGTGATCGCTTATCCCGGCGGTGAAATGCAGTTTTTGACCATAGGGCAAATGCTGGAGCAGCGAATGGTCGTGCGAAAAAAGCCGGTGAAACCTGTGGCTGCGGCGAAAAGACGTCCGACGACGGCAAACGGCAATAGGTATCATACAGTCCGGGCCGAGGCAAAAAAGCTGTCACCGAGCGAAAAGGCTGCGTTGATCGGGAAAGCTGTGCAGGGCCGCAAGGTCATCCATTCGTCTTTTGGTGCGGGGATCATCATCAGCTATGCCGAGCCGATCGTAACGATACGATTTATCAGGCATGGAGAAAAGAAATTCGTGCTTTTGGATTCTTTTGAACGCGGCTTGCTGCACTATGAGGAGGACCGATCATGAAAGCACTGACCTACATCGAGCGCGGCAGGTTCGCCCTTTTGGACAAGCCGGTGCCGGAGATACAAGATCCCCGCGACGCCGTCGTGCGGGTGACGCTGGGGTCGATCTGCACCAGTGACCTGCACATCAAGCGCGGCGCCGTCCCGCGGGCCGTGCCGGGCATCACCGTCGGCCACGAGATGGTGGGCATCGTGGAGGCCGTGGGGGCGGAGGTCACGACCGTTCGCCCCGGCGACCGGGTGACGGTGAACGTGGAGACCTTTTGCGGCGAATGCTCCTTCTGCCGGCACGGTTGGG
>JAJXDX010000029.1 GCA_021640185.1 Oscillospiraceae bacterium
AACATCATCGAAACGATGTCCTCCTCGGGCATGAAGGATTGACGTGTTCCCCCTGCCGCCGCAGGGGGAGCGGAGAACGGTCGGCGGCGGAGAACAGGAGCACAGGCGTGAGAACGAAGATGATCGCGGGGCGCGCGGGCGCGGCGGCAGCGGCGGTGCTGCTGCTGGCGGTGTGTGCGCTGCCCGCTGCGGCGCAGGACGAGCTTGCGCGCCGCGGCAGCTATATCTATACGCAGGACGGCAAGGACGTCCCGATCCCGGACGTGTATACGTCCGCCGGGTCGGTCGCCCTGCGGGACGGGGACGGCACCGCCGCTAACGAGCCGCAGGATATGTCGCTGTTTCCGGACGGCACGTTCGTCGTGGCGGATACGGGCAACAGCCGTCTGCTGCTCGTGTCGCCGGACGGTACGCAAACGGCGCTGACGGCGTTTTCCCTGCCGGACGGCACGTCGACGTCCCTTTCACAGCCGGAGGGCGTCACCGTGTGTGACGACGGCGCGATGCTGGTGGCGGACACGGACAACGGCCGGATCCTGCGGCTGGACAGGACGGGCGCCGTCCTGCGGGAATACCCGCGCCCGGCGAATATGCTGGGCCTTGGCGAGGACGATGCCTATCTGCCCACCAAGGTCGACGAGGACGGCTACGGCCGCCTGTATATCGTCGCACGCAATGTCAACCGCGGCATCCTGTGCTTGGATCCGGACGGCGTGTTCGTCGGCTACATCGGCGCGCCGCGCGTCGTGCCGGATCTGATCGAGCTGCTGTGGCGGCGCGTGTCCACCAAGGCGCAGCTGGCACAGATGACGCAGTACGTGTCCACGGAATACGATAATCTCTGCGTGGACGATAAAAATTTCGTCTGGGGCACGATCGGCGCGCTCGACGCTGCAGACATCAAGGCGGCGGTCGCCGGACACGACCTGTCCGGACAGGTCACGCCCGTGACGCGGATCAATGCCGGGGACAGCGACGTGCTGCACCGCACCGGCAGCTATGCCCCGCTGGGCGACCTGCGCTTCGAAAAGGAGCAGAGCGTGATCGTGGATATCGCGCTCGGCACGGGCGGCACCTACAGCCTGCTCGACCGGCAGCGCGGCCGCGTGTTCACCTACGACAGCAATGGCGAGCTGCTGTTCGCCTTCGGCGGCATGGGGGATATGCGCGGCGGCCTGCACGCGCCGACGGCGCTGCTGTATGACGGGGACCGTCTGTGCATCCTCGACCGCACCTCCGGCACGATCGAGCGCTACCGCCCGACGGCGCACGGCAGCCTGATCCTGCAGGCGGTCACGGCGCAGTATACGGGCGACCTGACGCAGTCATATGCGTTGTGGTCGGAGGTCGCGCGCCAAAGCTCCAATTTCGAGTATGCGTTCATCGGCATGGGGCGCGTCTGCATGAACGAGAAGGACTACACGCAGGCCATGGCGTATTTCCGCTATGCGAACGATACGTCCGGCTATTCGGAGGCGTTCGAGCAGCTGCGCAAGCAGCGGCTGTCCGTGGCGTTCCCCTACATTTTTTGGACGCTCGCGGCGGGGGCGGTCGTGTTGATCGCCGCCAAGCTCGTGTGCCGCATCGTGCGCTATATCCGCGGAGAGGAGGACTGACCATGCGCGAACGTATCCATCAGCGCGGCCGGGAGCTGCGGTATGCCTTTTGGCTGTCGGTGCATCCGTTCAAAGGCTTTTGGGAGATCAAAAGCGAGGGCGCGGGCAGTCTGACCACGGCGATGATCCTGCTTGCTGCCTTCGTGCTGTCCACGGTCGCGGGCGGTCTGTACACCGGCTATCTGTTCGCACCGAACGGCGGCGCGTCCTACAACGTCGTGCGCGGCGCGCTGACGGCGCTGACGGTGTTCTTCGCCTTCTGCGTGGCCAACTGGTGCCTGACCTGCCTGTTCGACGGCGAGGGCACGTTCGTCGACATCCTGCGCGCTACCGGCTACGCGCTGCTGCCGATGACGCTCACGCAGCTGGTGCTGATCGTGCTCAGCCACGTCCTCAGCGCGCGCGAGGCCGCGATCTACTCGTTTTTGTATTCGCTCGGTGTGCTCTGGACGGCGTTTTTGGTGTTCGCCTCCGTGCTCGTCACGCATCAGTACACCATGTTCAAGACCGTCCTCATGCTGCTGTGCATCCTGCTCGGGATGTGCGTGCTGGCTTATATCGCGCTGCTGTTTTTCAATCTCCTCGGTCAGATGTCCGGCTTTGTCGAGGCATTGGTCAAGGAGCTGCGCAACCGCGGCTAGTCCGTCAGGCGGAAAGGGAAGGTGCAAGCATTGAGCAAGAAAAGATCATCCCGTGCGCTGGCGGCTCTGCTGGCGGCTGCGCTGCCGCTCTGCGGCCTTGGCGGCTGCGGGGGCAGCGCCCTGCGGCAGCACGCCGATACGGCGTTTGCCTACCGGCAGGCGGGCTATGTGGACGATGCGGCGGGGCTGGACGCGGCGGCCTACGCCGCCGGACAGACGTGGCAGGCCGCGCTGTCCGCCATGCGCAAGGTGCTGGATAACGGCAGCGCGGCGCTGTATCTGGGCGAAAATTACGACATTGCGCTGCTCGACCGCGCGACCGGCGCGGTGTGGTCGTCCAACCGTGCCCGGTACGAGGAGGCGGGCGCCGCGGCGGGCGAAGCCGATCTGTCGCAGGTATCCATCCGGTTCTACGATCAGACCGATACCCTCGCCACCCTCAACTCGTATCCCGCCGCGTCCGGCGGCGCGGACGCGGATCAGGTGACGGTGGAGGAGCAGGACGGTGTCCTGCGCGTGACCTATGCCTTCGGCACACGGCTGGAGGATCTGCTGCTGGCCCCCGCGTTCTCGGCGCAGACGTACGATGCACTGATCGAAACGGCGCAGTCCTTCATCGACGCGGGCGAACTGACGGTGATGCAGGTCGGCCGGTTCAAGATGGGCTACATCCATCTCGTCTACGATGATCTGACCGAGGACGACCGCGCCGCGTACACGAAGCAGTACCCCAAGTTCCCGGAGCTGGGCGAGCTGTACGCGATGAAGCCGAACCTCACCAACCGCCAAAAGCGCGAGATCTCGCAGCTGTCCGCATTGTTCGGCCTGACGCAGGAGAGCATCGACCAAGAGATCGCCCGCTTGGGCGAGGTGGCGCAGCGGCAGGATCAGTCCCCGTATTTCGAGATCCCGATCGAATACCGCCTCGACGGCCGCGACCTGCTCGTGACGCTGGACACGGCGGGCATCGTGGAGCAGAAGGGCTATCACCTGTACCGCGTGGAACTGCTCGGCGGCCTCGGCGCCGTGTACGGCGCCGACGGCGACCTGTTCGTCCCGGACGGCAGCGGCGCGCTGATCGGCGCCGGCACGAAGGACGGCCTGCTGCGGCAGGTCAGCCTGCCGTTCTACGGCACGGATATGGGGCTGGACATCCAAAACAGCAGTGACCTGTCGCCGGATAACGTTTTCCCGGTGTTCGGCCTGCGCGAGGGCGGGCGGATGCTCGCCGTCACGGCGGAGAGCGGGGAGGCGATGGCCGGCATCACGGCCGCCCTCCCGGACGATACCTCACCGTATGCGCGGATCACGCCATATTATACGTACCGGGTCAAGGACAGCGTTGATCTTGGCGGGACGGGCAGCACCGGTACGCAGAACGTCTATGCCGACGGCACGTCGGCCTATCCGTTCGTGCTGCGCTACCATCCGCTGTACGGCGGCAGCGCCGATTGGTGCGGGCTGGCGCAGTGGTACCGGCAGTACCTGACGCAGACCGGCTGCCTGCCGGATGCGCCGACGACGGAAGCGGCGCGGCTGGACATCGATCTGCTCGGCGCGTTCACCAAGCGGGAGCTGCGCTACGGCGTGCAGACCGACGCGGAAAAAGCGGCCACCACCTTCGCCGCCGCGCAGGATATCCTGCGGCAGCTGGCGCAGGGCGGCGTCACGGCCGTGGATCTCAACTATCTGGGGATGTTCGACGGCGGCCTCGATCACCGGTTGGCCGACTCGTCGTCCGTCTGCGGCGTGCTCGGCGGCAGCGACGGCTTTGCTGCGCTGCTGGATGCGGCGGGCGGCTCCGGCGCGGCGGTGTATCCCGCCGTGGAACTGACCCGCGTCTACCGCCGCGGCGGCGGACTGGATCAAAACGCGCAGCTGTCGCGGTATCTGGGCCGTCAGTTCGCCGAGATCGCGGCGTTCCGTCCGGCGGACGGCACGCGCGCGGCCGACCGGGTGGGCTATCTCGTCAGCCCGGCGGCGATGCCCGGCGTGGCCGGGAAGGTGGCCGACAGCATCGCAAGGTTCGATAACGCGCCGCTGTATCTGCCGTCGATGGGCTCGCTGCTGGCCGCCGACTATCACGAAAATGACGAGATCGACCGCGAACAGAGCAAGCTGCTCGTCGCCGCGGCGCTCTCGGTGCTGCGCGACGCGGGCAGCCGCCTGAAATTGGATGCCGGGCAGACCTATGCGCTGCCGTATGCCGCGGCGCTGACCAACGTGCCGATCGACGGCAGCGACCTGACCGTGTACAGCGACAGCGTGCCCTTCGTCGGCATGGTGCTGCACGGCAGGATCGCGTATGCCGGCCCGGCGATCGACCGCCGCGGCGACACGCGCGAGGCGCTGCTGCGCACGCTCGAGAGCGGTGCCGGCCTGCACTATCTGCTGATGGCGGAGGAGGCGACCGTGTTCGCCGATACGGCGTATACGGACTACTATTCGCTCTCGGCCGGGCAGTGGATAGACGAGATCGTCCAAACGGCCGCCGACACCGCCGCATTCTACCGCGCGGTGCAGGGGCGCACGTTTTTGCGGCGCGATACGCTGGCCGACGGGCTGTACGCCTGCCGGTACGAGGGCAGCGTGACGCTGTATGTCAACTATGCCGATACCGACCGCACGGCCGAGGGCCGGACGGTCGCGGCACGCGGCTTTTTGCTTGCGGGAGGTGAGGGATGATGAAACGTAACGGGCCCGGCGGGATGCACAGCCTGACCGCGCGCCGCGCGCGCATGGGCTACGTGTTCGTGCTGCCGTTCGCGATCGGCCTTTTGGCGATCTTTCTGCCCGCGGTGATCTATTCGCTGATCTATTCGCTGTGCGACGTGCAGATCGAATTCGACAGCGTGCTCACCTCGTTCATCGGCTGGCGCAATTATGTCGATACCTTCACCGTGGACATCTCCTATCGGCAGATCCTGCTGGCGGCGGTCAAGGGGATGCTGCTCGATACCCTGATCATCCTGCTGTTCAGCTTTTTTGCCGCCACGCTGCTCGACCAGAAGTTCATCGGCCGCAGCGTCGCGCGCATGATCTTCTTTCTGCCGGTCATCCTGTCCGCCGGCATCGTCACGCAGACGGAAACGGGCAACATGGCCAGCTCTCTGTACCGGTCGACGACGGATGCCGCCGCCGGGGTGGCGGGCGCGTTCGGCAGCGGCGGGATCGGCACGTTCTTCGATCTCGAGGCGGTGTTCACCTCCTCCGGGCTCGATCCGTCGCTGACCGGCGCGATCGTCTACGCCGTCGATAACACCTACAAGATCGTCAATTCCTCCGGCGTGCAGATCCTGATCTTCCTGTCGGCGCTGCGCTCCATCGATCCGGCGATGTTCGAGGCCGCGAAGGTGGAGGGCGCGACGAAATGGGAGAGCTTCTGGAAGATCACCTTTCCGCTGCTCACCCCGATGATCCTCGTCAACACCGTGTATACGGTCGTGGCCTCGTTCACCGATCCGAACTACCGGGTGCTGGACTACATCCAAACGCAGGCGTTCTCGAACAACCGGCTGGGTTACGCCTCCGCGCTGTCTTGGGTCTATTTCGCGATCGTGCTGGTGATCTTGGGCATCGTTTGGCGCCTGATCTCGCGGCGGATCCACTATCTCGCATAAGGGGGTGAGCGAATGCGGATATCCGAAAAAAGCAAAAAGATCGCCGGGCGCTCGGTATGGGCGCTCGTGCGCGCGGTGATCATCCTCGGCCTGTGCTACGTGATCCTTTACCCGTTCTTCGTCAAAACGGTCACCGCCTTCATGCCGTATCAGGATCTGCTCGATCCCACCGTGCGCTTTATCCCGAAGCATTTCACGCTCGATAACCTGCGCACCGTGTTCAGCCGTTTGGATTACGGCCAAACGCTGCTCAACACCTCGCTGCTCAGCGTCGGTACGGCGCTGCTGACCACCATGATCTCGTCATTCGTCGCCTACGGGTTCGCCCGCTATGCCTTCAAGGGCAACGGCCTGCTGTTCGCCGGCGTGATCCTGACGCTGATCGTGCCGCCGCAAACGATCATCATCCCGCTGTTTTGCGCTTTCGGTTCTTCGCGGGGTTCCTCAATCTGCTCGATACCCCGCTGCCGATCGTGATCCTGTCGCTGCCGGGGCTCAGACTGAAACCCGGGCTGTTCATCTTCATGCTCCGTCAGTTCTACAAAAACCTCCCGCACGAGCTGGAGGAGGCGGCATGGCTCGACGGCTGCGGCGCGATGGACACCTATTTCCGCGTGATGCTGCCGTCGGCGCGCACGCTGCTGATCACGGTGTTTTTGCTGTCGCTGTCGTGGAACTGGACGGATACGCTGTATGCGCCGCTCTTTTTGCCGGGCGTGCAGCTGTTCGCGAACATGGTGGGCATGAGCGCCTCGGGCGAAAGTCCGATCATGGCGGGCATCATGCAGAACCTCGGTGCTCTGCTGGCGGTGCTGCCGCTGGCGCTGATCTATATCGTACTGCAAAAATTTTTCGTCCAGTCCGTGGAACGCGCGGGCATCGTCGGGTGATCCGGAGAGGAGCAACAGGGAATGAAAGACCGCAATTATGACGTGGCAGCCTACATCTGGCCGGCCTACTGCCAAAACGACCGAACGGACATCTTCTGGCCGGAGGGCGACGGCGAGTGGCAGTCGGTCCGCTCCGCCATGGCGAAATATCCGGGCGACAGCTGGCCGCGCCGCCCGCTTTGGGGCTATGTGGACGAGGCCGATCCCCGCGTGATGGAGATGCAGATCGACGAGGCCACCCGCCACGGCGTCAACGTGTTCATCTACGATTGGTATTGGTACGATCGCCGCCCGTATCTGGAGAATTGCCTCAACGACGGCTTCCTCGGCGCGGCCAACCGGGATAAGATGCGCTTTTACCTGATGTGGGCCAACCACGATGCCGTCACGGTGTGGGATAAGCGCCTGTCCGATAAGGGCGAAACGGTGATCTGGCAGGGCGCGCAGGACCGCACGGAGTTCGAGCGCATCGCCCGCCGTTTGACTCAGCGGTATTTTCTGCAGGATAACTACTACCGCATCGACGGCCGCCCGGTGTTCTGTATCTACGATCTCGATAATCTGATCCGCGGTCTGGGCGGCGTGGAGCAGACCCGCGCGGCGCTGGACTGGTGGCGCGCGGAGGCCGTGCGTGCCGGCCTGCCCGGCCTGCACCTGCAATGCATCCTGCGCAACGCCCGCACCTACAACGTCACCGGCGTGGCGGGCGATAACATCGGCGTGCAGCGCGAGGTCGTAGAGGCGCTGGGGTTCGACAGCGTCACCCATTATCAGTACGTCCACATCATGGAGATCGGCGATTACGACCGCATGATCGACGACATGGCCGCGGAGCGGGAGCGCATCTGCAGCGAATACGACGTCCCGTATTTCCCGCACGTGTCGATCGGCTGGGACAATAACCCCCGTTTCCGTCTGCTGCGGCAGGACATCACCACCGGCAACACGCCGCAGGCGTTCGCACGCGCCCTGCGCGAGGCGCGCGACTATTTGGAGGCGCACCCGCAATTGCCCCCGCTCGTCACGGTCAACAGCTGGAACGAGTGGACGGAAACGAGCTATCTGGAGCCGGACGACCGCAACGGCTACGGCTATCTGGAGGCCGTGCGCCGCGTGTTCGTCGAGGAAGCCGAAAACAAGGTCGCCGTCGGCGGCGGGGCCGCCGTCGCCCGATGAAGGAGGGAACGACCATGCACACTGTCCCGCAATGGATGACGGAGGACATCGCCGTCACCTGCCGCACCGGCTGCGCCGACCCGTACCGCGAGGTGCAGGTCATCGGCACCTTCACGCACGGCGACGGCACGTCGCTGACCCTCGATGCGTTCTGGGACGGCGGCGACCGGTTCGTCGTCCGTTTCGCCCCTACCCAAACGGGGATCTGGCATTACCGTATCGCCCATGGGGACGAAACGCTCGCCGAAGGGGAGCTGACCTGCGTGCCTTATACCGGCGAAAACGCGCTGTACCGCCACGGCTTTCTGCACGTGACGGCGGGCGAGCGTTTTTTGCGCCATGCCGACGGCACGCCGTTCTTCTGGCTGGGCGATACGCACTGGCTGGGGCTCGGCGGGCGCGAACGGCTGGACAGCTCGAATTTCCCGCTGTTCTCCTCGATGTTCCGCGGCACGGCGGATCTGCGCCGGATGCAGGGCTACACCGTGTATCAAATGAATTTCTTCCTCTCCGCCGCAGGCGACTGCGACGGGACGGGCACATCCAACGAGGGCGGTAAGCTCTGGCTCGACCGCCCGTTCGGGCAGCTGAACGCCGCGTTTTTCCAAAACACGGACGAGCGCCTGCGCTATCTCGTGTCCAAGGGGATCACCCCGTGCCTCGGCATGGACTGGGGACACGCCCCGCTCAGGGAGAACTATGACGAATTTACCCGCGCCGTGCGGTATGTCGCGGCGCGCTACGCCGCGCTGCCGGTGGTGTGGTTCGTTGCCGGGGAATTCGCGGGCAACGCGCATTGGCAGCTGTGGGACGGCGTCGCGCGCGAGCTGCGCGCACACGACCCCTACCGCCATGTGATGACGATCCACGGCTGCGGCGAGAATTTCGTCGCCGATCCGAACGACCCGCCGCACGCGATGGCGGACGTTTTCCGTGATGCGGACTGGTGCGACATGATCATGATCCAGACCGGGCATTTGCCCCGTGTGCCGGACCGCAACGTCTGGCGGTATTATTACGACAAAACGCCGGTCAAGCCGATCTTCGAGGCGGAGGAGGCCTACGAGGGCATTTGGGAGGTGCGCGAACCGCTGACGCGGGAGCAGGCGTACCTGTCGGTCATGCACGGTGCGTTCGGCGTCACCTACGGCGCGGAGGGCGTCTGGGACGCCACGTGGGATACGAACGACGTTCATCAGGTCGTCGCGCCGTGGTGGCCGATCCCGTGGTATGACGCGGTGCTGCTGCCCGCCGGGCGGCAGATGGGCTACCTGCGGCAGATCTTCGAAAGCGTGGACTGGTGGGATCTTGTCCCGGTGGACGATCTGCGCCTCAGTCACCCGCTCGGCACGATGCGCGACATCGTCGCCAAGGCCGATCCCGCACGCGATCAGGTGCTGATCTATTATCCCAGCAGCCCGGAGGACTACGATACCCTCGTGCAGCTGCCCGGCCTGCGCCCCGGCGCGGTGTATGCCGCAGCATGGGCCAACCCCATGACCGGCGAGCAGAAGCCGGCGGACGACCTGACCGCAGACGGGGACGGCGTGCTGACCGCGCCGCCGCGCACCTTTAAGGCGTTCGATCGGATGCTCATCCTGCGCCGGCTCATCCTGCGCCAAAAAGAAAATGCGTGACGGCCGAATATTTGCTTTTGCATAACGGGCGATCCGTGCTATAATATAGATACGGAAAAATTCGTGCGGTCGGAGAAATACGAAAAACGGAGGTGGATGACCGATGGACAATGCCAAAGCACCGCAGCTCGATCTGCTCACGATCTCGCCGTTCGTCCGGTACATCCACCATATGCCGGATGCCACGGCCGAGAATTATGTCGTCCCGTGGCGCTATCTCTACGATCACGAGCTGATCTATGTGGCGGAGGGCAGCATGACCGTCCTGACGGACGACGAAAGCTACACCCTCGGCGCGGGCGATGTCCACGTCATGCCGCCGCTCGTGCGGCACCGGCGCAAGATCCCGCCCGGCGTGCGCTGCAACCATTATTCCGTGCATTTCGACATCGCCTACATGGGCAAGGAGAACGATTTCTCGCCCGAAGAGGTGTACATCGCCTATTGCAATACCGACCGGGAGGTCGTCCCGCGGGACGAGCATCTGGCGGCGCGGCCGCTGTTCATGTTCCGCGACATCGAGCTGCCAAAGCGCCAGCACGCATACGAGCCTGCGGCATACGTCGAAACGCTCAGCCGGATGTGCGACGCGTTCTCGGAAAAGTATTTCGCTTACGAGATCGATCTCAAACGCAATATGCTCCTGCTGTTCAAGCTGATGCTGCATGATATGCGCACAGACCTCGTCAACGGGCATCCGTCTGCCGAGGGGGACGACATCGCCACCATCGTGCAGTACCTGTACGATCATATGAGCCGCCCCGTCAGCTTCGAAACGATCTGCCGCCTGTACGGCTATTCGATGAGCAATTTCCGCAAGATCTTCCGCGAGCGCACCGGCCAGCCGCCGGGGGATTTCCTGATCGGTATCCGCATGGAGCGGGCGGCGGAGCTGCTCTACACCGGGCAGTACACCGTCGCACAGGTCGCCGAAATGGTGGGCTATGACGACAGCCACTATTTTTCGCGCCTGTTCCGCAAGCGGCGGGGCATCCCGCCCGGCTCGCTGTGCCGCAGCGGACATCCGGAGAGCACCGACCGGGCAGACGCGGAAAAGGAAAACGGATAAACGCAAACCCGCCGCCGCCCCTCGTTCGAGGGACGGCGGCGGGTTTATCGTCTTTATTCGCTGACGGAGTAGTTCGGCGCTTCCTTCGTGATGTGGATGTCGTGCGGATGGCTCTCCTTCAGGCCGGCGCCGGTGATGCGGATGAACTGGCCGTTCTGCTGCAGATCCGCGATCGTGCGGCAGCCGCAGTAGCCCATGCCGGAGCGCAGGCCGCCCATCAGCTGATACACCGTTTCGCTCAGCGGCCCCTTGTAGGGGACGCGGCCCTCGACGCCTTCGGGGACGAGTTTTTTGTTGTTCTCTTGGAAATAGCGGTCACGGCTGCCCTTGGCCATCGCGCCGAGGCTGCCCATGCCGCGGTATACCTTGAACTGACGGCCCTGATACAGCTCCGTTTCGCCGGGCGACTCCTCGCATCCGGCAACGAGCGAGCCGACCATCACGGCGTTCGCCCCGGCGGCCAGCGCCTTGACCAGATCGCCGGACAGCTTGATGCCGCCGTCGGCGATCACGGGGATGTCGTATTTCGCGGCGGCGCACGCCGCATCATAGATCGCGGTGATCTGCGGCACGCCGATGCCCGCCACCACGCGGGTGGTGCAGATGGAGCCGGGGCCGATGCCCACCTTGACGGCGTCCGCACCGGCGGCGATCAGCGCCTCGGTCGCGGCGGCGGTGGCCACGTTGCCCGCGATCAGCGAGATGTGCGGGAAGGCGGTCTTGACCTTCTCCACCGCCTTGAGGATGTTCGCACTGTGGCCGTGGGCGGAATCGAGCACCAGCACGTCCGCCTGCGCCTCCGCCAGCGCGGCGACACGATCGAGCACGTCGGCCGTCGCGCCGATGGCGGCGGCGCACAGCAGCCGCCCGCCCGCGTCACGCGCCGAGTGCGGGTATTTCAGCGATTTTTCGATGTCCTTGATCGTGATCAGGCCCTTGAGCATCCCGTGCTCGTCCACCAGCGGCAGCTTTTCGATGCGGTGGCGGGACAGGATCGCCTTGGCCTGCTCCAGCGTCGTGCCGACGGGCGCGGTCACCAGACGGTCCTTCGTCATCACGTCGCCGATCTTCTGCGTCAGGTCGGTGATGAAGCGCATATCGCGGTTGGTGATGATGCCCACCAGCCGGCCGTCCACGCAGATCGGCACGCCGGAGATGCGGTATTTGCCCATCAGCGCGTCGGCGTCCGCCACCGTGTGCTCGGGCGAGAGGAAGAACGGATCCACGATCACGCCGTTCTCGGAGCGCTTGACCATGTCCACCTGATCGGCCTG
>JAJXDX010000030.1 GCA_021640185.1 Oscillospiraceae bacterium
GTTCGGGTGCGAGCAGATGATGCAGACCTATCTGGAGCAGCTGCTGATCGACCTTGTGCGCACGGAGCAGCGCACCCATCCGGCCGGAGAGCCGGCCGCACCGTCGATCGGGCAGCGGCGCGGCGATACGCTGCTGCAAAGCGTGTGCGCCTATCTGGAGGAGCATGTGGCGGACAGCGTGACGATCGAGGATCTCTGCCGCCGGTTCTGCGTCAGCAAATCGACGCTGCAAAAGCTGTTCCGCAGCCGCGTCGGCAGCGGGATCAGCCACGTATATCAGCAGCTGAAGGTCGACCGCGCCAAGGCGATGATCCGCGAGAAGCAGTATAACTTCACCGAGATCGCGCAGCGGCTGGGCTACTCGTCGGTGCACTATTTTTCGCGCCATTTCAAGCAGGTGGCGGGCATGACGCCGTCGGAATACGCCGCCTCGGTCAAGGCGCTGTGCGAGGAAACATAAAAACGGGCCGTGTGTGGGAAAACCCGCACACGGCCCGACTGTTTTTTATTCCCGCTCCGCGGAGCTGACGATGGCGAAATACGCCCCGGACGTCGCCCGATAGACCAGCGCATAGAACAGGGCGAACACGGCGAAGCTGATCAGGTTCGTCAGCACGAACAGGCGGATGTTGTCCAGCCCGAACAGCAGCAGCATCCGGCGGATCATCGGGAAGGCGAAGGCCAGATGGCACCCCGCGCCGATCAGCGGCAGGAAGAACACCGTCAACAGCTGCGCGTTGATGCTGCGGTGGATGTCCCGCGCGGTCATGCCGATGCGGCGCATGATGGCGAACCGCGCCCGATCCTCGTACCCTTCGCAGATCTGCTTATAGTAGATGATCAGCACCGCCGCCAGAACGAACACGATGCTCAGCATACTGCCAAGGAAGAACAGCACGCCGTACATCGCCAAAAAGTCGGCGCGCTGCTCGGCGCGGGAGAAGACTGGGGAGGCCGTCCACTCGATATCGCCCGCGACCTTCGTCAGATCGATCCGACCCAGCTCGTCGGCCAGCGCGATCTGCCCGTCGGTCGACAGGGCGGTATCGATGCCGTAGTACCAGCGCAGCAGCAGCGGATGCTCCTCGGTCTGCTCGTTTTTCAGCTCCAGCAGCCAGTCGATCGCGCCGGGCAGCCGGTCGACGACGACCGTGACCGTCGGGATCGTGCTGCCGACGGCCTCGCCGTTCGGCGCGAGCACGGAGCAGACGGCACGCACGCGGCGCGTATCGGTCGGCGAAAGCCACACGGTGTCTGCGGTATAGTCGGAGCGGAACACGTCCAGCAGCACCTCGTCGTGCGCCAGATGCTCGTCCTGCCCGGTCAGCGCGTTGTAATCGGCCAACGGCAGGATGTGGACATAGGCACCGATCCCCGACGCCGAAAGATCCATCGCGACCAGATGCGCGGGATCGAGCTTGACCTCGCCCGGCTCCAAAACGGTATACAGCTCCGCACGGCGGCAGCTGAACCGGTCGGTCGGCGTGCCGCCCGCGGCCTTCACCTCGCCCTCGAACACGGCGGACAGCCGGCCGATCGCGTCATCGGACACGCCGGCAAGATCCCGCATACCGACCTCGACATCCACCTCGCGCGGGTAGCGCGCCCGCAGGCTGTCCTCCGCGCCGAAATACAGGCAGGCGGTGGAGGACAGCATGACGAGCACCATCGTAGCCAAAATACAGATCGAAGCCAGTCCCGCGCCGTTGCGCTTCATGCGGAACGCCATCGACGACACGCTGACGAAATGGTTCGCCTGATAATAGTAGCTTTTTTTCTTTTGCAGGATCCGACACAGCACGACCGACCCGCTGACGAGCAGCAGATACGTCGCCGCGATCACCATGATCACCGCCACGAAGAACAGCGTCAGCGCCGAGATCGGGTCATCGATCGAGGTGGCCAGATAATACGCCGCGCCCAGCAGCACCGCGCCCAGCAGGCCCAGCACCCAGTTCGCGCGCGGCGGGCGCTCGCCGGTGTTCTCGCTTTTCAGCAGCGAGAGCGTGCTGCTGCGCCACAGCCGGATCAGGCTGCACAGGTACAGCAGCCCGTAGATCGTCAGATAAAGCCCGGCGGCCGACAGCAGGATCGATCCGTCCACCGACAGCATGAGCGACGTTTCGCCCTCCACGATCCACAGCAGCCACAGCTCCGCCAGCTTCGACAGCACCACGCCGAGCAGCAGCCCGGACGCGAGCGAGATGACGGCGGTGAACGCCGTTTCGCACAGCAGCAAAAACGACAGGTCGCGGCGGCTCATGCCCAAAATGTTATACAGGCCGTATTCCCGCTGCCGGCGGCGCATGAGGAACGAGTTCGTGTAGAACAAAAAGATCAGCGAGAAGATCGCGATCACGGCGCTGCCCAGCCCCAAGATCGAGGTGAGCGTCGCGCCGCCGCGCGTGCTGCGCACCAGCGGGTCGACCTGCAGAAAGCGCAGGATGTAGAAGATCGCGACCATGCCCGCGCCGGTGAGGATGAAGGGCAGATACAGCCGCCCGTTTTTGCGCATCCCGCCCGCCGCCAAACGCGCATACAGCGCCGTGCGGCCGATGGCGGTGCGCTTTTGCGTATCCATGCTCATCGCCGATCACCGCCCGTGCTGAGCATCGTCAGCGTATCGCTGATCTTTTGATAGAACTGCGCGTCGGTGTCCTGCCCGCGATAAAGCTGGTGGAACACCTCGCCGTCGCGGATGAACAGCACCCGGCCGGAACGGCTGGCCGCCTGCACGGAGTGCGTGACCATCAGGATGGTCTGCCCCGCGCGGTTGATGGAGGAGAACAGGCGCAGCAGCTCGTCCGTCGCGCGGGAATCCAGCGCGCCGGTCGGCTCGTCGGCCAAGATCATCTCCGGGCGCGTGATCAGCGCCCGGGCGACCGCCGCACGCTGCTTCTGCCCGCCGGATACCTCGTAAGGATATTTGCGCAGCAGATCCGCGATGCCCAGTTCCTCGGCGATCGGCATCAGGCGCGCGTGCATCTCCGGATACCGCTTGCCCGCCAAGACCAGCGGCAGATAGATGTTATCCTCCAGCGTGAAGGTATCCAGCAGATCGAACTCCTGGAACACGAACCCCAGATGATCGCGCCTAAACGTCGCCAGCGCCGTATCCTTCACCTGCGACAGGTCGCGCCCGCCCAGCAGCACCTGCCCGCCCGTCGGGCGGTCGAGCGCCGCGATGATGTTGAGCAGCGTCGTTTTGCCGGAGCCGGATTCGCCCATCACGGCGACGTATTCGCCCGCCTCCACGGTGAAGTTGACGTCCCGCAGCGCCTCGACACGGTCGCCGCCCAGCCGGGCGGCATACACCTTTTTGAGGTGGCTGACTTCCAAAATGCTCATATGAATGCCCCACTTTCTTTCCCGCGGAGGGCCTTCCTCCGCCCGATGTGGACATTATAGCAAACGGCGGGGAACGAAGTCGATCGGATCGGCTTACATTTCCCGCCGGAAATCTTACGTTCTTGTCACATTTTCGCGCGGGAAGGTCAGGGTCACGGTCGTGCCCTCCCCCGGCACGGAGCGCGCACCGATCCGGATCGACAGCGCGCTGCACACCCGGCGGCACAGATACAGCCCCAGCCCCGTCGCGCGGCAGTCCGCCCGGCCGTTGAGGCCGGTGTACCCCTCTTCGAAGATCCGGGGCAGATCCTCCGGCGCGATGCCGATGCCGGTATCGCCGATCGCCAAGGTGTTTTCGTCCTCCATCGCGATCGTCACGCTGCCGGACGGCGTGTATTTCAGCGCGTTCGACAACAGCTGCTCCAGCACGAACGTCAGCCACTTGTCGTCCGTCAGCACCGTGCGCCGCGGCGGCCGATAGTCCAGCCGGATCTGCCGCCCGATGAACTCCGGCGCAAAACGCCGGATCGCGCCGCGCAGCACGGTATCCAGATCGTGCTCGCGGAACACATAGTCGGTCGAGGCCGCGCCAAGGCGCAAAAAGGCCAGCACCATATCGGCATACTGCTCGATGCGGAAAAGCTCGCCGGTCAACTGACGGGACAGCGGCGTGTCCTCGTTTTGCAGGAGCACGTGCATGGCGGCGATCGGCGTTTTGATCTGGTGCGCCCACACCGTGTAATAGTCGACCATATTGCGGTAGCGCGCCTCGGCGGCGTGCTCCTGCTCGCTCTGCTGCCGCGTCAGCAGAAAGATCAGGCGGCGGTATTCCTCGCCCTCGACGGACTGCGCGGGCGGCAGCGCCTCGATCATGGCGGCGGTCAGCTGCTGCACGGCCGACAGCTGCCCGTACAGCCGCCGGATCTTGGCTGCGCGCACGCAAAGCAGCACGATCCCCAGCACGAGCGACAGCAGCGCCGGATACACCGCCGTGCCGATCGGCTGGCGGTACAGCAGCAGCACCGTGCAGAACAGCACCGTCGACAGCACGCCGAACAGAAGGCCGCCGCGGCACTCGCGCAGCGTGGCGCGGATCAGGCGTTTCGTGTTCACCCTTCGTCCCGTCCTTCCGTCCCGATCAGATAGCCCACGCCGTGCCGCGTGGTGATGAACTGCGGCAGCCCCGCCGCATCCAGCTTTTTGCGCAGGCGGTTGACGTTGACCGTCAGCGTGTTCTCGTCGACGAAGGCGTCCGTCGCCCACAGGCGCTCCATCAGCTTTTCGCGGCTGACGATCCGCCCCTTGTTCTCCATCAGGCACAGCAGGATCCGGTATTCGTTGCGGCTGAGCGGCAGGCGCTCGCCGTTCACGGTCAGCGTCTGGTCACCGGTATCGAGGAACGCGCCGCGGTGCTCCAGCATCGGCGTCGCGCCCGGCAGGTCGTAGGCGCGGCGCAGCAGCGCCTGCACCTTGGCCATCAGCACGGACAGGTCGAAGGGCTTGGCGATGAAATCGTCCGCGCCCATGTTCATCGCCATCACGATGTTCATGTCGTCCGCCGCCGACGAGAGGAACATGATCGGCACGGTGGAGATCCGCCGCAGCTCCCGGCACCAATGATAGCCGTCGAAATACGGCAGGCCGATATCCAGCAGCACCAGATGCGGGTGCGCAGCGGCGAACTCCTCGGTCACGCGGCGCAGATCCGACGCGCACACCGCCTCCAGCCCCCAGCGCTGCGCCTGTGCGCACACCGCGTCGGCGATCTGCCGGTCGTCCTCCACCAAAAACAGCCGGTACACGGCCATCCCTCCCGTTCGCAAAGATATACCGTTATTATACGGCATCGCAAAGAAAATGAAAAGCCCCTTTTTGTGCGGGGCGCATCGGCCGATCCGTCTGCGGGCATAAAAGTCCGGGGGCGGCCGGGCTTTTTTGACCGTTCGTATTGACAAAAAGCGTTTCGTGGTGTATGATAAAAAGGTGCATAGAATGCGACGGATATTTGTCATTTGGGCTGTCCGCGCATCCGCCATGCGCCGCCCGGCCGTTCTGCGGCCGCCGCGCGGCAAAAGAACTGTCGCGTAACAGTTTTCAGCGGCCCCGTGGGGTTTACCGCTTTTTCGCTTTTGTCTTTCGGATATCAACGGGTCATCCGTTCGTCCTTTTCAAAACTGAAAAATCACCCATGGGGGCGCCTTCCGGAGCGAACAAAAAAACACAGGAGGTGGACCCATATGTCATTTTCTCTGCCTGTCCTGATCGCCGCCTGCGCGGGCGCGCTGATCGTGGGCGGACTGGTGGCTGCGCTGATCGCGTTCCGCGCCGGCGTACAGCACCGCAAGAAAGAAGCCGAGGCCCAGATCGGGTCGGCGGAAGCCGAGGCGGAGCGCATCGTCAAAGAGGCGCGCACCAATGCCGAGGCGGCAAAAAAAGAGTCCGTGCTGAAGGCGAAGGACGAGATCTATCGCGCCCGCAGCGAGTCGGAGCGCGAGCTCAAGGAGCGCCGCGCCGACGTGCAGCGGTCCGAGCGCCGTCTGCAGCAAAAGGAAGAAACGCTCGACCGCAAGATCGAGAACTACGAGAAAAAAGAAGAAGCGCTGGCCCAAAAGACGAAGGAAGCCGAGGCGCGCATCGCGGACATCGAGGCCTTAAAAAAGAGCCAATACGATCTGCTGGAGCGGCTGAGCGGTTTCACGCGCGAGCAGGCGAAGGAATACCTGCTCGACAACCTGTCGTCCGAGCTGGAGCATGAAAAGGCCGTCAAATTGGCGGAGTACGAAACGCAGCTCAAGAGCGAGGCCGATCAGCGCGCCCGCGCGCTGATCTCGCACGCGATCCAGCGCGTGGCGGCCGATCAGGTGGCGGAAACGACCGTGTCGGTCGTGCCGCTGCCGAACGACGAGATGAAGGGCCGCATTATCGGCCGCGAGGGACGCAACATCCGCGCGATCGAAACGTTGACCGGCATCGATCTGATCATCGACGACACGCCGGAGGCGATCACGCTGTCCGGTTTCGATCCCGTCCGGCGCGAGATCGCGCGCATCGCGATGGAGCGCCTGATCGCAGACGGCCGCATCCATCCCGCCCGCATCGAGGAGATGGTCAACAAGGCCCGCCGCGAGGTGGAGAACTCCATCAAGGCGGAGGGCGAGCGCGCGGTGCTCGAAACGGGGCTGCGCGGCATCAATCCGGAGATCGTGAAACTGCTCGGCCGTCTGCACTACCGCACGAGCTACGGGCAGAACGTGCTCGATCACTCGATGGAGGTGGCGTTCCTCTCCGGCATCATGGCCAGCGAGCTCGGCATCGATCCGGAGATCGCGCGCCGCGCCGGTCTGCTGCATGATATCGGCAAGAGCGTCGATCATCAGGTGGAAGGCTCGCACATCGAGATCGGCGTGGACATCGCCCGCAAGTATAAGGAGAGCGAGGCCGTCATCCACGCGATCCAGGCGCATCACGGCGATGTCGAGGCGAAAACCGTCGTCGCCTGTCTGGTGCAGGCCGCCGATGCGATCAGCGCCGCCCGTCCGGGCGCCCGCCGCGAAAATCTCGAGAACTACATCAAGCGGCTCGAGAAACTTGAGGAATTGGCCAACAGCTTCGACGGCGTCGAGCGCAGCTTCGCGATCCAAGCCGGCCGCGAGGTGCGCATCATCGTCCGGCCGGAAAAGGTCAACGACGATCAAATGACGATCTTGGCGCACGAGATCGCCAAAAAGATCGAGAGCAACATGGATTATCCCGGCCAGATCAAGGTCAACGTCATCCGCGAGAACCGCGCGGTCGACTACGCGAAATAACGCGCCCGGTAACGAAACGGAAAATAACCGGAACGAAAGCAGCCCTGCAGGATGTCAAACACCCTGCAGGGCTGTTTTTGTATGCCGAGGTCATGTACGGCTTTTGCCGCATCGATCGGCAGCGGGAACGGCAAGGCCGAGCAGAGCCGCCGCGCGGCGGCAGTTATCGGCATCGGTATAGTCGAACAGCTTACGGCGCAGCGCCTGCCGTGCTTCGGCGAACCGGTCGCGCCCGGCAGAGAGATCCGAAAGGAACGCGTACAGATCCTCCATCCCACGGATGACCGGCCCGGCCATATAGTCCTGCGGATCGTCGACACAAAGGCCGACGCGATAATCGGCAAGATCGCTCAGGTCATAGGCGATCGGCCGGTCGAGATACAAAAAATCGTATGCGGCGGAGGAGTAATCGCTGAGCATCGCATCGCAATCCTTCATCAGGCGGTAATTGTCGACGCCGAGCGTTTTGACCGACGCACCGGTGAGGATGCGGATATTCGGTGTTTCTGTGACCTTTAAGTCCTGCAGATCCTGCATGGGGTGAATCTTGAGGATCAGCAGCAGCCCAAGCGCATTCAGCTGCCGGTCAAGCTGCATCCAAGTCTTTTGATCCGGGATCAGCGGCACGCCGAGCGGGCCGACGGCACCGTCCTCGCGGTGAGAGCCGCCGCCCTTGCGGAACGTGGGCATCCACAGCAAGGTCTTTTTGCCTTTGCGGCGCTCTTCGCCGATGATCTTATGCAGGTCGCCCGGCTCGCCGTCGACGAGCGTATCGAGATACGGAAAGCCGATGTAGCAAAGCCGCGCATCATCCGGAGCCAACCCGAACTGCCCGGCGAATACGGCGTTGACGCCGTGCGACTGCATCAGCACCCGGTCGATACCGTCCGGCAGATCCATATGGCCGCGGCAATCCTTCAGACCAAAACCGCCGTGGCCGAAATACACGCAGATCTGGTCGGGACGCAGCTTGCCCGGTGCACAGCAATCGACGGTGAAAAAGCGGGCGATCCAACGGTAATAAGCCTTGCGCAGGCTCGGGCGGCAGAGCGGGACAGCCGTGACGTTCGGCGGCAGTCCCTTCGGCCGTTTATGCTTGAGCAGCCAAACGATGCGGTAGCGTCGGTCGTAGCCGTTTCGCAGCAAATACCGGTAAAAGGCACCGCCGTTCGAATCGAAGTCGTTATGGCTCTCGATCACGATGATGTCCCGCAGCGGTCGACGGCGCAGGAACAGGCCGAGCAGACGGGTGAACAAGGCATCGACTTTATAGCGGTACAGCACCGATAAGCAATGACCGGCACCGTTTTCCTTTACATAACGGATAATGTTCATGTTTAGCTCATCTCCCCCTGATTTAGGAAATTTAACCATTGCTTGACCAAAAAATAGGCTGCGTCTTTTCCCCCTGACGCAGTCTATCGCGGATGCTTGGCATCCTTTTTGTTCGGATCATCGGCGATCCGCCCAACCAAGTGATGACGATCTTATGCTTGCGCCGGCGCAGCGGATGCGATCTTGCTGCCGCCGTTACCGGCCGGCAGATCACGCAAAGTCGGAGCCGATCGGCATCGCGGCACGATCCGCGATCGCCAATGCACCGGTCAGCGGTATATGTTAGGTATTTGCCGTGATATATGGGCCTTCCTTAATATTTCCGCTGTCGCCGCACCGCGTGTTCGGCGCGGCTCGACTAAGCACCTATATTATAGCACATCCGGCGTTCGTTATCAAGCACAAAATCGATAGAGTTACCCCCCCGAGAATTTTTTGTCTACTTTGCCTATCTGTGCAAAAATCACAGGCCGCCGATCCGTTGGATCGGCGGCCTGTGGGGAAAAATCGGTTTTTGCGTTGTTTTGGATCGCCCGCTCCGGCTTTCGGTAGGCTGCCCTGCCGCCCCCGCTCCCGCTAAGGCGCGTCCGGCGCACAATAAAGTTTCCTGCGCACCCGATCGGCTTTGCCGCGGATCTTATCCGCCGGGCACTGCCCGCCACGTCCGGCCATGGCTTTTGCCGGGCCTATGGCGAGATGCACTGCCGCCCCCGCTCCCGCCAAGGCGCGTCCGGCGCACTAACGCCCTGCGCCGCCCCCGATCGACGTGTCAGCGGGCACTGCCCGCGGCGCGTCCAACGGGCTGACGCATTGCGCCGCCCCCGATCGACTTCGATACGGATCTTATCCGTTGAAGTGGGAGAGGAAGGCGCGGGTGCGCTCGTTTTGCGGTGCACCGATGACCTGCGCGGGCGGCCCCATCTCCGCCACGACGCCGCCGTCCATGAACATGACGGTATCGGACACGTCGCGGGCGAACTCGATCTCGTGCGTGACGATGATCATGGTGCGGCCGGTCTCTTTCAGTTCCCGGATGACGCGCAGCACCTCGCCGGTCAATTCCGGGTCGAGGGCGCTGGTCGGCTCGTCAAAGCAGAGGATATCCGGCTCCAGCGCCAAGGCGCGGGCGATCGCCACGCGCTGCTGCTGCCCGCCGGACAGCTCGCCGGGATAGGCATCCCGCTTTTGCTCCAGACCGACCTGCCGCAGCAGCTCGTCCGCCTGTCCGTCGATCAGCGCGTAGGCGCTGCGCAGATCCGTGCAGCCGCGGAAGGACTGCTTCTTTTTGATCTGCTCCTTGGCGCGCAGCCGCACCGCAAGGGTGACGTTGCCATGCACCGTGTATTGCGGGAAAAGGTTGAACTGCTGGAACACCAGCCCGAACCGCAGCCGCTTTTCGCGGATCTCCGCCTCGGTCGGCTTTTCCTGCGCGTCGGCATCGAGCAGCAGCTCCCCGCCGACCGTGATCCGGCCGGTCTGCGGCGTTTCCAAAAAATTCAGGCAGCGCAGCAGCGTCGTTTTGCCGGATCCGGACGAGCCGATGATCGACAGCACCTCGCCCTTTTCCAGAGAAAAGCCGATGTCGCGCAGCACCGGCGTTTTGCCGAAGCTTTTGCCGATGTGCTCCACCGTGATGATCGCCATGTCGTCCCCCTCCTTAGGTGCGGAAATACGCGAGCTTGCGCTCAATATATCCGAACAGCAGCGTCAGCAGCCCGCTGAACAGCAGATAATACAGGCCCGTAAAGAACAGCGGCCAGATCTCGCCCGCGATGCCCTGAAAACCCTTTTGGAACGCCTGCCCCGCCCAGATCAGCTCCTGCAGCGCGATGATGCGCGACAGCGAGGTGTCCTTGACGAGGGTGATGATCTCGTTGCTCATGGGCGGGACGATGCGCTTGACCATCTGCAGCAGCGTGACCTTGAAAAAGATCTGGCTGCGGGTCAGGCCCAGCACCTGCCCGGCCTCCTGCTGCCCGCGCGGCACGCCTTGGATGCCGCCACGGTAGATCTCTGAAAAATAGCAGGCGTAATTGAAGATGAACGCCACTGCCGCGGCGAGGAACCGTCCGCTCTCGCCGCCGCCCCAGATCGGCGTGCCGAACACGATGCCGGGGAAATAGAAGATGATCAGCAGCTGCAGCATCAGCGGCGTGCCGCGCACGATCCACACGATGAACCGCACGAAATAGCGCAGGGGCTTAAAGCGGCTCATCGAGCCGAACGAGATGATCAGCCCCAGCGGCAGCGAGCCGAGCAGCGTGATGAAAAACAGCTTGAGCGTCTGCAAAAAGCCGGTATTGAGCGCAGAGAACACCGTAGGGAATTGCGAAATGAATTTATCCATGACAAGTCAGTTCCTTTTGATCGGCGACGGCGGACGGATGACGCGCGAGCGCCCGCCCACGGCTTTTGCCGCGGGCGGGCAGACGGCCGGTCGGCCGATCAGTCGATCAGCGCGGCCTGCACGCCGTATTTTTCGGCGGTCGCTTTCATGCTGCCGTCCGCCTTGGCGGCGGCGAAGAAATCGTTGAGCGCCGCCGCAAGATCGGAGCCTTTGCGGAAGCCGACACCGTACTCCTCGCTGTTGAGGCCGACGGTGTAGGTCAGGTCGGGATACGCCGTCGTGCCGCCGACCATCGCGGCCGCCATCAGCGAGTCGATGATCGCCGCATCGGACGTGCCCGCCTTGACCTCCATCAGTGCCTTGGCCTGATCGTCGACCTCGGTGAAGGTGAACCCGTTCGCCTCGGCCATGTCCTTGCCGGCCGATCCGGCCTCCACGGCGAAGCGCAGCGTCTTGCACGCCTCGACGGTCTTGTACTGCTCCGCCTTATCCGCCGGAACGATCACGACCTGCTGGTTGTTGCAGTACGGCTGCGAGCATTCCATCGCTGCCTTGACGCCATCGGTCAGCGTCATCCCGTTCCACACGCAGTCGATCGATCTGTTCTGCAGCTCCATCTCCTTGCTGTCCCAGTCGATGACGACGAACTCCGCCTCGACCCCCAGGCTTTTGGCGAACGCCTTGGCCATGTCGGCATCAAAGCCGAGCCACGCGCCGTTCGCGTCCTGATAGTCCATCGGCTCGAATATCGTCACGCCGACGATCAGCTTGCCCTTGTCCTGAACATAAGCCTTGTCGCTGTCGGTCTTGCTGCCGCAGCCGATCAGCCCGGTCGCGAGCATGAGCGCCGCCGCCATGACGGCCAGTCCCTTTTTGATGATGTTTTTCATGATGATCTCCCTTTCGTTTCTCTGTCGTGTTTGCTGTCTATGCTCGTATTATACACTACCGTGTTAGCAAAGTAAAGTGCTAATTTGCGAAAAATCAAAGTTTTTTTCGGACGATACCGAAAATCGGCGATATCCGTAGATAACGGAAGTACCTGTATGCTATTTTCC
>JAJXDX010000380.1:0-361 GCA_021640185.1 Oscillospiraceae bacterium
GCCCTGCGGCGTTTTGAGCATCTGGAAGAACTTGCCGACCTTGGGCACGCGGGTTTGGTATTTGCCCAACACATACGGGTAGGTAACGATCGTTTTATCGTCTTCGTCGTTCGTGGTACCGTAGGTGATGAAGCCCGGCTCGCCGTCCTCCGTCTTGGTCAGAGAGCGGATCTTGTGGGTGACGGTCTTGCCGAAGTTATCGGTGTTCTGCGAGGTGTAGGCGATGATGTCGCCTTCCTTGAGCGTGGCGGGATCGACCTCTTTGATCAGGACGAGGTCGCCTGCATCGAAATCGGTCTTGCTCATCGAATCCGACAGGACGATGAACGCCTTGTAGCCGAACAGAGAACGGTCCGAACGG
>JAJXDX010000380.1:371-2021 GCA_021640185.1 Oscillospiraceae bacterium
GTGAAGACCATCATGCACACGGCGATCGCCACGACCAGCCAGACGAAGATGCTGCGGATCACTTTTAGAGCTTTCATGGGGCGCTCCTCCTGCTTCCTGCCCATCTGCCCGATGGGCAGGATCAGGCGAATCGTTTGTCCGGGTTATTTCTGACCTGCGTGGCTTCCGCACACAGCGTGAAGGTCAGATCCAGCCCCTGCGTGGCGTTGCCCGCCGTTTCCGGATAGTGGAACACGATGGTCAGGTCACGCCGCTGCCCGATCTTGAGCATATCGTCGGCCGCCGCGGCGTTTTGCAGAACGAGCGTGTCGGCCGTGCCGGAATAGAGCGTTTTGTCCCCGTCAAGGATCGTGACTTCCAGCACGCTGCCCAGCCCGCCGGCCACCTGATCGAGATACAGGCGGTAGTAAACGTCGCAGGTGCTGTCGTTTTTGACATAGAAGTCCTTTTTTACGGTCATGCCCGGCTCGAAAAGGAATTCCTCTTCCCGGATCACGGGCGCGCCGCCGTTGAGATCGATCTTGACCTCGCCCGTCGTGAACAGGTTGCCCTCGACGGCCACGTTGGCATAGATGAGGGCGAAGGTGCTGACCGCCAGACAGAGCGCCAGCACGATGATCAGGACGATGCCGCCGGTCAGCTTTTTGGATGTACTGTTCTCAGCCATTTTCGGCATCCTCCTTCCGCTTGCGCGTCATCATCAGCAGCAGGATGACGAGCGCGGCCGCGCTCGTCGCAGCCACCGACCACAGGACGATGCTGACATCCTCGCCGGTCTTGGGCGGCCGCAGATCCCCGACCTCCTCGACCCACCAGCGGAAGTCCGCGATGAGCTGCTTGTTTTGGTACGCGTTGCCGACCGATGTATCAAGATACGCGTCGATCTGATAATACAGCTCGTCCGTCGTTTCCTTCTGCGAGGCGAGCGTATGGGTCAGGCTCTTCGGCATATCGCGCATCAGCCCGTCATACAGCGTTTCGCCCGTCGTGAGCAGGCGGATGCGCACCTTGAGCACCTCGGCCAGTTTTTCGTAGCCGTCGCGGATATCCGCGTGATAATGCACGGTGACCTTGCCTTGGTATGATACCTGCACGCGGTAAAACTTGCTCTCGAGGTCGCCGGGGAGCATCCCGACGGCTTGGAAGGGCGTATTGTCCTGCGGCTGCTTATCGTACAGGGCGATGGCCGCAGCGCGGCGTGCCGGTGCGGTGGTGCCGGTGCTCGACTTCGTGGCGGATGCCGTGCCGGCTGCGCCGTTACCGTCACCCGTTTTGACCGGAGCGGTGGTGCCCGTCGTGTCGATGTCACCGGTCGAGGTGATCACGTTGTCCGGGACCGATACCGTCGTGTTCCCGCCCGCCGCAAGGCGGCGGTAGATGAACGTCCCGCCCAGTGCCAAAAGGCTGAGCGCCAGCAGAACGGACAGCACGATGACGGCGATCCGGATCTTCTTTTTTTGTTCCATCCAGTTCACTTCTCCCCTTGATGTTCCGGCAGCCGTCGGAAAACGGCCGCCGGGTTAATCGTACGCATATCATTATAGCACGAACCGTTTAGAAATGCAAGAGGGCCTGCAAGAAAAACCGATCGTTCAGTGTAGGTGTACAATACATCTTGGACAATGAAATAAAAAAGGTTGAGAGATATGG
>JAJXDX010000381.1 GCA_021640185.1 Oscillospiraceae bacterium
AAGCCGACCGGCACGACCGCCGGCAACAAGACCTTCACGAAGCCGACCTACGACCTGAAAAAGCGCCCGCTGATCGTTTGGGGCGCGACGCAGCCCAAAAAGGGCACGATCGACTACGAAAGCTGGAAGGAAGTCGAGCAGGAGTATAACTGCACGCTGAAGTTCAACAAGGTGTCGTACTCCGTGGCGGTGAACAAGCAGACCGCGGCGGCGCTGTCCGGGGTCAGCGAATGTGACATCTGGTGCACGGCGTGGTACGACACGTTCCCGTCCTTCATCGCCAAGGGGATGGCCGCGCCGCTGTCCGATCACTATGACTTTGCCGCCGACCCGAACTGGAGGGACATGGGCGGCAACGAGAACAACTATTGGGCGGGCAAGCTGTACGGCCTCAACAACGGCGCGTCCGGCCCCGGCTGGGGCCTGTGGTACAACAAGGCGCTGCTGAACAAGGAAAATCTGCCCGACCCGGCCAAGCTGGCCGCCGAGGGCAAATGGGACTGGGAAACGTTTTTGGGGATGTGCCGCACGCTGACGAAAAAGGGCACGGACGGGAAAACGACGCAGTACGGCTATTATGACGAGTATCTGTTCGTGAACCTGATCCTGACCAACGGCGGCAAGATCGTGGACATCGCCGCGGCCGACGGCCCGACGTTCGCCATGGCGTCGCCGGAGGCGAAATACGCGATCCGCTTCGGCATCGATCTGGCCAACAAGTACGGCGTGGTGCCGAGCATCGGCTCCATCGGCGACGCGACGCTGCTGGATATGTTCCCGAAGGGGCAGGTCGCGTTCACGACCTATGCGCCGGATTACGGCATCGCCTGCGTCGGCAAGGGCATGAAGGCGAGCGACCTCGGCTACACCTATTTCCCGAAGGGGCCGAACGCCAAGGACTATGCGGTGCACAGCGCCACGCTCAGTGCGGTGTACATCGTCCCGCCGCAGGTCAAGGATCTGGATGCCGTCACCTGCGTGCTGCAGGACTATCTGTGCGTGTGGGACAAGAGCGAGAAATTCGCGGTGTCCCGCGAGGAACTGCTGGTCATCGGCTACACCTCTGCCGGGTTCGGCGAGATCTATAAGAACAATAAGGACTTTTTGCTGAACGGCGGGAAGAAGAACGTGCCGAGCTACGTCAACAACTTCTTCCTCGGCGAAACGCTCAACACGCAACTGTGGTACCCGCTGATCAAGGGCGAGATCGATATCGATGCCGGGATCAAAAAGGTCACGCCGGTCATCCAGACCAAGATCGACGAGCTGATCATGCAGTCCGTGGGAGGCTGATCCATGAAAAACGAGCGTAAGCGGCAGAGCGTCCGCCTTGTCCGACTGACCGCCGCCGTGCTGTCCGTGCTGCTTTGCAGCACGGCGGCCGGATGCGGCGGCGGTACGGGCGACGGCGCATCCGCCGTCCCCACCGGGACGGCGGACACCTCGGCTGTTCTGCCGCCGGAAACGACGAACACCGTAAGCACAGAGGAAGGACCGACTATGCCGAACACGACCGCGTCCGCGGCGACCACCGCCGCCGGGAAAACGACCGCCGCCGCAGACCGGACGACGGGCACGACCAAAGCCGCCACCGCCGCGCCGACGGCCGCACCGCAGCGCACGTATTACGATGCGGCCGTCGGGATGTGGTACACCGTGTGGTGGGACGGCGAGGGTCAGCCGTATTACGAGCACCATTGGGTGAAAGAAACGCGCAGCACGCCCGTGCGCTACGGCCGCTATGCCACCGACGACACGGAAAAGCTGCGCTGCGACTTTTCGTATTTTAAGCGGATCGGTATCGACTATCTGATCTTGGACGATACGAACGATCATCAGGCCGACGGCGGAAACATCGCCTCGCACATCAATGCGTGCTTCAAAACGGCGGCCGCCATGGGCCGTGCCGCCGCGCCGCAGCTGTGCATCGCGGGCGGCAGCCCGCTGCTCAACGGCAGCGTCGAGCGCATGGACGCGGAGCTGTCGATCTTTGCGGCGTATGCGAACCGGTATAAGGA
>JAJXDX010000382.1 GCA_021640185.1 Oscillospiraceae bacterium
ACGGCTACACGTCCATGAACTACGACATGGCGGATACCGCGCTGCCGCTGTACGGCGACGCGCCCGCCGCGCTGGAGCGGCGGATGCGCGCTTTTCGGGAGCGGGCGGAGAGCCACGGCATCACGGTCGATCAGACGCACGGGCCGTGGCGCTGGCCGCCGCAGGACGCGACCGAGGAGCAGCGCGCCGAGCGCTTTGAAAAAATGTGCACCGCCCTGCGCGCGACGGCGCTGCTGGGGGCAAAGTGCTGCGTGATCCATCCGGTGATGCCGTATGGCTGCGACAAAGACCCGGAACCGGAGCGCCTGTGGGCGATCAATGGCGCGTTCTTCTCGCGCCTTTCTGCCGAAGCGGAGCGCTGCGGCATCGCGATCGGGCTGGAGAATATGCCGATGCCGGCGCTGTCGCTCGCGCGGCCGGCGGAGATCCTGCGCTTCGTGCGCGAGATCGGGTCGGACGGATTGAAGATCTGCCTCGACGCCGGGCACTGTCTGGTCACCGGGCAGCAGCCCGGCGACGCCGTGCGCCAGATCGGCCGCGATCTGCTGGCGGCGCTCCATGTGCACGATAACGACGGCACCGGCGACTTCCATCGCTGGCCGTTCACCGGCAAGGCCGACTGGGCCGATTTCTCCGCCGCATTGGGAGAGATCGGGTTTTCCGGCCCCCTCACGCTGGAAACGTCGCTGCGATTTTTCGGCCACGTGCCGGCGGACTGCGCCGAGCCGCTGGAGCTTGCGCTTTCGCGGATCGCGCGGCATATCGCCGACGCGGCCGAAAACGGCTGACCTTCTGTTCCTGCCCCGAAAATGACCGAAGCCCCGCCCGAAAATGTAAACTTTTTTCGTATCCGGCGCAAAGGGCTTGCAAAACCTGCCCGCAGCGGTTATAATCGATATATATCGGGCAGGGCGGCGAACGCCCGCCGCAGGAGGGGCATTATGGATACGTTCATCGAACAGATCGTGCAAAAGAAAAAAGGCGCGAAGGAATTCGCGGTCATCTTCGGCTGCGTGCTGGGCGTGCTGCTGGTGCTGGTCGTCGGCTTTTTGTTTTTAGGGACGATCGGGCTGATGCTGGCGCTGCTGGCGGGCGTGGGCGCGTTCTACGCCATCACGGCGCAGAACCGCGAGTATGAATATTCCGTCACCAACGGCTATATCGACATCGACGAGATCATCGGTAAGCGCAAGCGCAAGCGTCAGGTGTCCGTTTCCGGCAGCAAGCTGGAGTGCCTGCTGCCGTACGACCCTGCGCGCGGAGCAAAGGGCACGTTCCAGCGCACGCTGATGGCCGCGCCCTCTGCGGCCGAGAGCGGGCTGTGGTATTTCACCTATCACAGCAAAAAGAACGGTCACACGCTGGTGATCATCCGCCCGGACGAGCGCGTGCTGCGCGCGATCTATGCCGGGCTGCAGAAGCTCGTCAGTCTGGATACCGACCGCGCATTGCGCGAGCAGGGGCTGTCGCTGAAATGAACCTTCACGGGGCTGCCGCGCATTTTTGCGCGGCAGCCCCGTTTGTTTTATCGAAAGGACGGGATGAGGATGAAAGCGGCGACGGCGGCGGATATGCGCCGGATCGAACAGCTGGCGGTGGAGGAAACGGGCGTCAGTTTCGCTACGCTGATGGGGCGCGCCGGACAGGCGGCGGCGGAGGATCTGCGCGCCAGGATCGGCGAGATCATGGCGGCGCGGCGCGCGGCGGGCAAGCCGGACGCGCCGGTGCGCGTGGCGATCGTGTGCGGGAGCGGCAACAACGGCGGCGACGGCTTCGTGATCGCACGGCAGCTGGCCGTGACGGCGGAGGTGACCGTGATCTTGGCGTGCGGGCAGCCCGGCACGCAGATCGCGGCCGACGCGTTCTCGCGCCTGCGGGGGCGGGCGGAGGTCAGCCTGCTCGACCATGAGGACGAGCCGTATATCTGCCGCAGCGCGGTGCGCACGGCGGACATCGTGGTGGACTGCCTGTACGGCATCGGTTTCCACGGGACGCTGCCGGAGAATGTGCGCCCGCTG
>JAJXDX010000383.1 GCA_021640185.1 Oscillospiraceae bacterium
CTGCAGCAGCGGCAGCACCGGTGCGCCGCCGGGCGAAAAACCGTTGTCCTCTCCGCCCTCGCCGTCGGAATCGCCGTCGCTGTCGTTCTCGCTCTCGTTCTCGGCCAGCAGATCCGCCACCTGGCGGTCCATCTGCTCGATATCCTCATCGCTGATGCCGAACTTCTGCAGCATATCGTCCACCGGCTTGATGCCAAGCTGGCGCGCGCAGGTCAGGCACAGCCCTTCGTTGACCGTTTCGCCGTTCTCCGCCCGGGTGATGAACACCACGGCCGGGCGCTTTTTGCATCGGGTGCAAAGCATCATGTCAGATCATCCTTCCTTCGTTACGGCTGCGGCTCCCCGCCGGGCAGCGGATCGTCCTTCGGCACGGCACAGTTCTCCCGCTCCTCGCGCCGGATGCGGAAAAACAGCCCCAGATACCCGAAGAACGCGCCGAGCATCGCCGCAGCGGCCAGCCCGACGAGCACGATGACGACGGCATCCGGCGCATCCTTCCACAGCACGACGGCCAGCATACAGCCGTAAAACGTGACCGTGGACACCTTGCCGAACCATTTCGCCCCGCGCACGGCGCAGTGCTCCCGCAGCAGGATCAGGCCGCCGACGCCTTGGCACAGTTCCTTGATGAAGCAGACGATCGTCAGCGGCAGCACCTCGCGGTACCGCGTCGTCAGGCAGATGACGACCATGACCTGCGTCAGCTTATCCGCCAAGGGATCGAGCAGCTTGCCGCAGTCCGTCACCTGCCCCAGCCTGCGCGCCAAGAAGCCGTCGAGCATATCCGTCACGCCGGAAAGCAGCAGCGCGGCGAAGGCCCACAGATCCTGCCGGCAGATATACAGCGCCGAAAAACAGGGGATGAGCGCCAGCCGCAGCAGCGACAGCGCGTTCGGTATGTTCCACTTCCACTCTACGTTCAATATCCGCATAAAGCACCGCCTTTACCGATCTGGCCGGTCGTCTTATTTTGCCGCCGCGATCAGCTCGCGCAGCGCGCTGCCGATCGGCGAGATCCCACACAGCCAGCGCACGATCAGCGTCTGGTCGATCACCGCGTTGGTGATGGCCGCATCCGCCGATGCGGTGGACGCGATCAGCTGCAGGATCGACACCGCGATGAACGCCCACAGCACGCCCGTCAGCGCACCGGCCAGCAGACCCAGCGACTTATTCAGTTTGCTCAGCAAAGGCAGCTTAAATACCTTGTTGAGCACGTACAGGATCAGCCGCGCCGCGATGTAGGCCACGATCAGCAGCAAAATGAACGCGATGGCACGCAGCACCGTCACGGCCACCGGGCGGATCGTCTGCGTCACGATCTGCTCCGCGATCGCGGCAGAGCCGTCGCCGGAGCCGACGCCGGTGCGGGACAGCAGCTCGCTGCCCGAGGTCACGCCCTGCCCGGCCAGCGCGTTTTTGACGAAGCCCGGCAGCTTTTCCAGCGCGCCGTCCAGCCCGCCCGCAACGGACGTGCCCGCCGCGTCGATCTGATCGGCGATCGTGACCTTCATCGACGGCGCCATCACGCTGTCAAAGATGCCGGAGGCGACGGGGCCGCTCAGCAGCACCGCCGCGACGAACGCCGCCACCAGCGCCACAAGGCCGGTCACCGCCTTGATGAAGCCGCGGCGGCGGCCGTTCCACAGGCAGAATGCGAACAGGGCGACGACCGCGATATCCAAAACGTATTGCATCAGTATGTTCCTCCCTACTGTTATGTCAGATCCGCCGGACTTTTCTCCGGCGTATAGGCACGCAGCGTGCTCAACCCCAGCACGACTGCGGTATCCCCGCAAAGCACGGCCTGCTGGCCGTCCGATCCGGCCTTGGCGCACAGCACGCCGTCCCGCCGGATCGCGTAAACAAGGCTGTCGGTCAGCAGCAAAAACCGCTCCCCGTCCGCCGAAATGTGGCGCAGATCGCCGGAAAACGGCGTCTCGCTGACGACGTTCGCGCTGCCGTCGAGCACGACGACCGTGACGCCGCCCGTATCGCC
>JAJXDX010000031.1 GCA_021640185.1 Oscillospiraceae bacterium
TGGACACACGGATGCCGCGTATGCTCCCGGCGCACGTGCAACGACGCGCGGCGGGGGGCGCGGACGGACGGCTACGGCCGCCACGAGGCGCATCGGCGCGGCTGTCCGATAAGGACGCGAACACCTATGGACACACGGATGCCGCGTATGCTCCCGGCGCACGTGCAACGACGCGCGGCGGGTGGCGCGGCCGGGCGTTCTCGAGCACCGCAAAAGCCGCAGGCAACGCCGACAGGCAGAAAAACGCCCGGACACACGGCAAAGCGAACACGGCGGGCATAGCGCGGCGAAAGCAAAACGCCCGCGGCCGCATGATGAAACCGAACGCGGCGGGCAGATCACAGCAAAAATGAAATGCCCGCAGACGCACGGAAAAACGACGAGGAGGACGCATCATGGAGATCAAAAAGCAGGCAGATCTGATCCGCCCGGCATGGGAGGAACGCATCACCGAACTGCTCGGTAAAATGACGCTGGACGAAAAGATCGGACAGCTCCATCAGGTAGGGCCGTCGCCGGTGGGCGGCTTTGCCGTATCGCTGGAAGGACACCGGCAGATGCTGGCCGACGGGCGCATCACGCAAGAGGAGTTCGACGCCTTTTGCAGCGGCACGACGCGCGACACGCAGGAACAGGACGTGCGCGAGGGGCGCATCGGCTCGTTCCTCGGGGTATCGGGCGCGGAAGCGTGCGACCATCTGCAGCACATCGCCGTGGAGGAGTCGCGCTTGGGGATCCCGCTACTCTTCGGGCTGGACGTGATCCACGGGCAGCACACGATCTTTCCGATCCCGCTGGCGGAGTCCTGTGCTTGGGACGAGGCGCTTTGGGAAAAGAGCGCCGCCATCGCCGCTGCGGAGGCGGCCGCGGACGGCATCGCTTGGACGTTCGCCCCGATGGTCGACATCGCCCGCGATGCCCGCTGGGGACGGATCGCCGAGGGCGCCGGTGAGGACAGCTATCTGGGTGCGCGCTGCGCCGCCGCCCGTGTGCGCGGGTCCCAAGGCGAGGATCCGTCCGCGCCGGACCGCGTGCTGTCCTGCGCCAAGCATTTCATCGCCTACGGTGCCGCCTGCGGCGGCCGCGATTATAACAACGCCGACCTCAGCGAGCAGACGCTGCGCGAGGTCTATCTGCCGCCGTTTTCCGCCGCGCTCGCGGCCGGGGCGGCCACGGTCATGCCCTCGTTCAACGACGTCAACGGCGTGCCCAGCTCGGTCAATACCTTCCTGCTGCGGCAGATCCTGCGCGAGGAGCTAGGCTTTTCCGGCTTTACGGTCAGCGATGCCAACGCCATCGCCGAATGTGTGATCCACGGCGCGGCGACCGATCGCCGGGACGCGGCCAAACAAGCACTTGCCGCCGGGATGGACATGGATATGTACTCCGGCTGCTATCGCGACGAGCTGAAAGCGCTGATCGAGGCCGGGCAGATCACGGTAGCGCAGCTGGACGAGGCCGTGCGGCGTGTGCTGCGGATCAAATTTGCCAAGGGGCTGTTCGATCACCCGTACACGCGCCACCGCCTGACCGTGGCCGACCTTGCCGCGAACCGTGCGGCGGCCCGGGACGCGGCCTGCGCGAGCGCCGTGCTGCTGAAAAACGACGGCGTGCTGCCGCTTTTGCCGAAAACGCCGGTGCTGCTGGTGGGCAAGCTTGCCGACTGCGCGGGCGAGATGCTTGGCACATGGAACATCTACGGCCGCGCAGAGGAAACGATCAGCATCAAGGCCGCGCTGGAAGAAGAGGGCGTGCTTGCCGGGTATCTGCCGTGCTGCGGACCGGATATGCCGCTTGACCGCGACGAACTTACGCAGGCGATCCGCAGCGAAACGAACACCGTCATCGCCGTCGTCGGTGAATTGGCCGATCACAGCGGCGAGGCCGCTTCCCTGTGCGACCTTGACCTGCCGGGCGAGCAGAACGAGATGCTCGCCGCGCTGCGGCAGGCGGGCAAGACCGTCATCACCGTGCTGTGCAACGGCCGCCCGATGGCGATCCCGAGCGCCGTGGAGCGTTCGGATGCCCTGCTGGAGCTGTGGCACGCGGGCAGCGAGGCCGGACACGCCGCCGCCGATCTGCTCTTTGGCCGCGCGATGCCCGCCGGGCGGCTGACGGCGACGTTCCCGTACCGCTCCGGCGAATGCCCGCTGTATTACGACCATCCGAACACCGGACGGCCGCTCTCCCCCGGCCGTTTCAGCAGCAAATATCTTGATGCGCCGCTGGAGCCGCTGTTCCCGTTCGGGTTCGGTCTGACCTACACGACCTTTGCCTACGACGATCTGCGGTGCACGGCAGACGAACAGGGGATCCACGCCGCCGTCACGGTGAAGAACACCGGCGGCCGCGCCGCCAAGGAAACGGTGCAGCTATACATCCGCGATCTGGTCGCCAGCCGTGTGCGGCCGGTGCTGCAGCTTGCCGGATACCGGCAGATCCTGCTTGCCCCCGGGCAGGCGGAACGGGTATGCCTGACCGTCGAGCCGGAGCGGCTGGCCTTTTACGATACGCGGATGCGCCGCGTCATCGAGCCGGGCGACTTCCTTGTACAGGCCGGTCACAGCTCGGCCGACGGCCTGCAGCAGACCGTCACCGTATCGGCCGACCTGGCCGCCGACTATCTGCGGCAGATCTAAACGCAGAAAAAGAGCCCGCCCGGTGCGCCGTCCGTTTGGTCGGACGGCGCACCGGGCGGGGCTTTATTCTTTTTCGCTGTCGGTTTTTCCTGCCGCATCGGGCGCGTTCTCCTGCTCCTCGTCGCGGATCACGCTGGAGTCGATCTCGTCATCGTCATAATTCTTCAGGCTGAGCAGCGTGCGGTATCCCTGCGCCGACATCCCCATGATCCGCCGGAAGATCCGTGCGAAATGCTGCCGGCTGTTGAAGCCGACCTCATAAGCGATGTCCTCCACGGCGCGGTCGGTCATGCGCAGAAGGTAAGCGGCGCGCAGCACGCGATAGCGGTTGAGATGGTCGATGATCGTGCAGCCCTCGGCGATCTTGAACAGCCGCTCCACATAGTTCGGATGCAGGTTGACGACGTCGGCGATGTCCTGCAGGGTCAGCGCGCTGCCGTAGTTCTGCTCGATATGCTCCTTCACTGCGTCCACATACTGCCCTTGCTGCACCGTCAGCGTGCCGCGGCTGTAGTACATCGTCAGCTCCGCGAAGAACGTGCCGACATACAGCGACTGCAGCAGCGCGATGCCGGGATCCGTCAGCTGCGGATAGCGCACGATCATATCGAGCAGCAGCTTCATCACCGTGGACACATCGCTGCAATTCGAAAAAACGACGACATCCTGATCGTTCTCGGCCAACCGGCGAAAGCCGGGCGACCGCTGTGCGAGATCGGCCAGCGGATAGGCACCGAACGGATCCGGCAGAAACTCGAACTCGAGATTGAGGATCTGCACCGGCTGCTCGATCACGAGGCGGTGGCGCACGGCGGTATTGATCGCCAGACAGCCGCGCGGCCGCACCGTGACGCTGCGCACCGATGCCTTATCCTCCGACAGCACCTGACAGCTGAACATCCCGCCGACGGCATACATGAATTCCACCGTATTATGCCGATGGAACCGCATCGAAAAATCCGGCCGGAACGGCTGCATATAACCGAGCCGCGGGCGAACATACAGCCCGGCGTGGCAAGCCTGTGCCAAACGGTAGGGCATACGGGGCTCCTTTCTTGGGATCGAAAGACGCGGTGCAGATCACCGGGCGGCTTCTTCCGGCGGCGCGGTCAGCGCGTCGAGCGCCATGCTGCGCAGCGCCTCCGGCGCGGCCTCGCCGGCCAGATACATTTCCTTTAAGCGGCGATGGACCGATGGTGCGTGCTCCCGCAGCAGCGCCATGAGGCGGTGATCCTCGTACCCCGCGCGCTGCGCCTCGCTGGCGCGGGTCGGGATCGGGCCGTACATCCCGCCGTAGACGCACTGATAGTTGATCGTGCCGTCCACGTTCTCCTGCGGGCGGACGGTGTTGTCCCAACTGTCCAGACGCGGGCAATAATAGGAATAAAAGCCCCACAGGTCCATGTCCCGCGCCAGAGAATCCCACGCACAGGTGCGTGCCAGAGAAACGAGATCCGCGCGGTCGGCGTTCATATGCTGGCCGGACACGGCGTACTGACCGTTGAACTCGCGCCCCGTGCGGAAATAGCGCAGGGAGAGCGGCCGATCCTCGAGGTTGAGGAACAGCGGCACCGAAATATCGATCAGCCGGTCGTACCAGCCGTCGAGCGCCGCCGCCACGTCCTCGTCCGCGGCGACGCCGTCATGCTCGAACCCTGCCCAGAACGCGGGGTTCGCATAGATCCGGATGCGCGGCTCGATCCGCTTGCACAGCTCCACGAACGCGCGCAGCGCGCGGATATTGTGCAGTCCCGGCTCGTCCGGCATGGCGAGGAACCATTGGTCGAAATTCAGACCCAGCCGTTCGGCGGTGCGCACGTTGTCCGCCAAGATCTGCGCCACGTCCCGCTCCACCTGCGGCGTGATGTCCTCCGCTTTGAACTCGTTCGTATAGATCCGGTCGCCATAGCTGCCCAGCCGGTAGAGCATGAACTGTGCGCGCGGGTCGTTTTCCAGCGCGGCGCGCTGCACCGTGCCCGGCTCCGGCCAGCCGCCGTAGACGTTGATGCCGAGATCGCGGCGGTACTCCGCCTCGCGCAACGGACGGTCGGCATAAGTGAAGGGGTACATCGTCGTTTCCTCGCCCCAGACCACCGTGGCGGTATGGACGGCGGGCAGCGTATGCGGCAGCACGGCGATCTGCACGTTCTTTTCGGCCGGGACGGGCGCGCCGTCAGCCTCGGCCAGCACGCGCAGGGCGTATTCGCCGGGCGCGGTGTCCGCCGGGCAGGCGATGTGCAGCCACACGAGGCAGCTGCCGCCCGCGGGCAGGTGCAATAGCGGCAGATCGCACAGCACCGCGGCGTTTTCCACGTAGCGGAACAGCCGCTCGCGCGCGAGCGTGTGCTCCTCGTCGAACAGCGGCCCGGCCGCCATGCCGTACCAGCGGCTGGCCATCACCCCGACGAACGCGCGGCGCACGGAAAGCCCCGGCGGCGCATCCACCGTGACGCGCACGTCGCGCGGCGCGGTGGTGTCGGTGTTCGTCACGGCCAGACACACGCTCTCGCTGCCGCCGCGGCACAGCCGGCGGTTGACCGGCGCGGCCACCTGCTGCGGCGTGGGTAGGATCGGGCGCAGCGCAAGATCGCCGAAGGCCGGCTGCTCCGACCACACCGCCCCGGCTGCGGAAAGCCCCGCCCGGCGCATCCGTTTCATCCAATGGAAGCCCTCGACGTCCGAGAATGCGGTGTTCGGCGCGCCCATGAGCGACTGCATCGCGATCGAGTTGGCATAAACGAACCGATCGACCGAAAAGTCGCCGCGCTGCTGCCGGCGTTCGGCATCACCGAACGCCCACACCTGATAAAGCTCGACCGCGCCGCCGTCTGCGGCCGTCACCTCGACCGTCAGATGCTGCGCCCGCTGACCGGCGAGCGGCAGGCGGTACAGCCCGCCATCCCGCGCGCCGCCGCGCGCCAACAGCTGCGGCGCTTCGCCGTCCGTGCAGGACACCGTGACCTCCGCCGCCGGACGGCCGAGATACAGGTCGATCTCCGTGAACGTGCAGGTCTGCCGAAAGTCCCATGCCGTGACCAGACGGCCGACCGACGTGACCGGCTCCTTACGGAAGCGGCGGATCAGCCGTCCGTCCTGCAGACGGCGGCCGGCAAGCTCCGGCAGATCCTCCGGCGTATCGGCCGGGCCGACCGTGGGCGTCAGGCAGGTATAGGCCGCGCCGGTGTAGATCGTGTCGCCGAAAAACTCCAGATTATCCGTGAGCAATGCGCCCGGCGGTGCCGGATCCTTGCTGCCGTCCAGCCAAACGATGCCGCCTCTTTTTTCTTCCGTCATCGGGTATCCTCCTCTGCTTTTTCCTCTTTTTCGTCAAAATTCTATCACGAGCAGACGCGCCGTGTGCCGCGCCGGCAGGCCGACGGTGAGCGCACCCGGCGCAACCGTCAGCGTCACCGGCAGCCCCTGCGGATACAGCACGCGCGCGTCATACGGTGCGTTGCCGACATCCGACAGCGGCAGCGTCACGCTTTCCCGATCCGTATCGCGCCGCCAAACGGCCAGATACAGCCGCCGTCCGCACAGCAAGCCGTAAGCCGCCCACGGGGACTTGAACGTGACCGCCCCCAGCGGATAGGTCGGCAGGCCGGTGCGGATCTCCCCGCGGATCTGCCGATAGACCGTGAGCGCCTCGTGCACGCGGGCGCGGGTGCGCTCCGGCAGGCGGTCGAGGTATCCGCTTTGGTGGATGCGGCCGAGCATGGCGTTGATCATGTTGTAGGCCGTTTCCTCCTCGTCGCCGGAAAGGCTGGGGTACGTCCAGCAGGCGCTCTGCTCCGGTGCGACGGCCGTGGCCGCCATGGCGCTGATGACGCTGTAGCGCCGGTAATCGAGCTGATCGGACGTGGACTGGATGCTCAGGCGGCTGAGCATGGCGTAGTCCATGCGCATCCCGCCGGAGGCACAATTTTCGATCACGAGATCCGGATGGCGCGAGAACAGATCGTCCAGCCAGCCGAGGAACGCCCGGCAGTGGCCGAGCAGCCCCTCGCCGGGGCTGTCGGCCGCAACGTCCGTGCCGATCCCGGCATTGATGTTATAATCCAGCTTGAGATAGCCGACGTGGTACTCCCGGATCAGGCGGTCGACGATCCCGCTTGCCCAAGCGCGCACGTGCTCGTTGCGGTAATCGAGCTGATAGCGGTAGTGCTGCATCACGCGGCGGCCGCCGAGGCAGAAGAACCAGTCGTCCGGCAGCGATGCGGCCAGCGGGCTGTCCGGGCCGATGCCCTCGAGCTCCACCCACAGGCCGGGGATCATCCCCCGCGCGCGGACATAGTCCATCACGTAGCGCAGCCCGTGCGGGAAGCGGAAGGACGCTTCCTCCCACACGCCGATCGACGACCACCAATCGTCATCGCCGCCCTCCTTTTGCGAGAACCAGCCGGCGTCCATCACATAGTATTCGCACCCGGCCGCGGCCGCCGCATCCACCAGCGGCAGCACCCGCTCCTCGGTCGGGTCGCCCATCAGGCAGTTCATGTAATCATTGAAGATGATCGGCAGATCGCGGTCGTCGCGGTTATCGCGCCGGATGCGGCGGCGGTAAGCGGTCAGCGCGCGCGCCGCGCCCTGCAGCCCGCCGGGGCAGGCCCCGACCGCCACCGGCACGGAGCAGAACCGTTCGCCCGGAGAGAGCCGCTTTTGGAAAGCATGACGCTCGCCGTTCGGCCCGGTGAGGTGAAGATACAGCCCGCCGCGCTGCACGGTGCTCATCTCCCATGCCCACGAGCCGTTATGCTCGATCTGCCAAAACAGCGTTTCCTGCGTGCGGCGATCCGTGACCGCGCCGAGCGGCACATATTCCCCGCACGACCATGTGCCCACCTGCGACACGACGAGCCGGCGCAGGCAGGAGCAGTCCATATCCATCAGCCCGTGCTCCCACGCCGTACACGTGTGCCATTGCAGCTCGCCGTGCCAAGTATCGTAGGGATAGGAGATCAGCGCGTCGTCCTCGAAGCTGCCGGCCATGCCGTCGCTTACCCCATAATAGCAAAACGAGGTGAGATAGTCCAGCACGACGGGAAAACTTCCGGTATTTTCCACCGCGGTGCGGCACTGCACGGCCGGCACCCCGTCATAAAAGCGGTAATGCACGGCGGCCGTCAGCCCATCCCCGGCAAGCTCCACCGTCAGCTCCCGGCCGCCGGGCGCATCCGCCAGCGTATGCCGCCGATAGCGCAGGTCCGTGCCCGGCCGCATCTGCGTATGGCGCGAGCCGTGGTGGCCGCCGATGTCGCCGCCCAGCGTGTGCAGCTCCAGCAGCGGATAAAATGCGCCGCCGTCATCCCCGGCATACGGCCGCGCACCGAAATGCCGCAGGCCGACCCGGCCGTCCTCCTCCACGCGCAGCAGCAGATGCAGCCCGCCGTTCTCCAGTGCGATGTCCATGTGTTTTCTCCCTTTTTCCGTTCCTTCGGCGAATGCTTTTTCAGCCCACGAGGCCGGTAAGCTCGATACTGGCCATGAAGCGCCGCTGCAGCACCGCATAGGCCAGCAGCAGCGGGGCGATGGCGATGGCCGTGGCCGCCATGATCACGCCCTCGTGATACATCGTCAGCAGCGCCTGCTGATCGGCCGCCCCGACCTGCGAGGCCATGCCGCTGAGCGCCGCATAGAGGTTAGGCAGCATCTGCGTGACGAGCGCCGTGCGGCTGCCGCCCGTCAGGTAGACCGACGGCTCGTAATAATCGTTCCAGTGCCAAACGAGCGAGAGCACCGTACACACCACGATGACCGGCCCCGCCGACGGCAGCGCGATGCGGAAAAAGCTGCGCACACGGCCGCAGCCGTCGATACGCGCGGCCTCCTCCAGCGTGGCGGGGAAACCGTAGAAGAACTGCCGGAACAGATACACGAACACGCCGCCGCGCAGACCGAAACCGAAAAACGCCGGCAGGATCAGCGGCCAGAACGTGTTGAGCATCCCCAGATCGTGATACACGATATACAGCGGCACGATCATGGTCTGCACCGGGATCGTGGCCGAGAGCAGCACCCCGAAGAACAGGCCGCGCTTGAACGGGAAATCGAACCGCGCGAAGCCGTAGCCGATGAACGAACAGGACAGCACGTGCCCCAGCGTGGCCGCGACCGTCACGAGCACGGAGTTTTTGACGGTGCTGCCGAGGTCCATCGCCTTGGCTGCCAGCCGGTAGTTGTCCCAGTGCAGAGCGGTGGGGATCCAGCCCACCATCAGATCGTGCAGATCGTCGTAGCTTTTGAGCGAGGTGGAAAGCATATACAAAAACGGATAGAGAAACACGAACGACAGGTCGATCAGCAGCACATACACGGCAAAACGCAGCAGGACGTGCCCCGTTTGCCGCAGCAGCGGCCGCTGCGGTCGGCCGCTGCGCTCGACTGCGCCGGAAAGGGTGCGGGAAAGGTCAGTCATCTCATCGCTCCTATCTGTCCTTCACATTCTCCACCGAGCGGCGCGTCAGCAGCACGAGCAGCCCGATCGCCAGCAGGATGAACACGCAGTAGATCCAGCTGACCGCACAGGAGTATTCGTAGCCGTGCGCATCGCCGGACTCGAAGGCCAGCCACTGGATGAACTCCAGTACGGCATTATCGGCCACGGAAAAGCTGGAAAGCACCGTGTAGACGAGGTTGAGCTGGATCATCGGCGCCAGCATGGGCAGCGTCACCAGCCAAAACCGCTCCCAGCCGTCGGCCGAATCGACGCGCGCCGCCTCGTAGACCGAGGGCGGGATGTCCTGCAGGGCGGCCAGAAAGATCAGGATCTGCACGCCGGAGCTCCACATCACCGTGGTGAGCCGGTCGATGAACGACCGGATGACGTTCACGGCCGTTTCGCCCAGATAAGCCTGCAGCTGCGGAGGCAGGAGCAGGCCGCGCGCGAAGCTGACGGCCTCCTCGCCCACGTTTTGGCCGAGCAGCTGCTGCATGATGAAGCCCGTGCCGAGCAGCACCGGCAGAAAGAACATCGAGCGGAACAGCCCGCGGCAGCGGATATTTTGGTCAAGCAGCATGGCCACGATCAGGGCGAAGATGTTGATGAGCGGCAGATCGATCAGATTATCCACGGAGGTGGACAGCAGACTGGGGATGAACTTGACATCCGCCGCGAACGCGTCGTAATACCACTGGATCCCGACGAACTTCAGCCGGAACTCGCGCAGATCCTCGATCTCGGACACGCTGAGCAGCAGCGAGCGGTACACCGGGAAAACGAGGAACAGCGCCGCCCCGATCACCCACGGAGCGATGAACAGCAGCCCCGTCCAATAGCTGCGCCCGATCAGCGTGCGCCGCCGCATCTCGCCGAGCATGAGGCCGGTCTTTCCCTTTGCGCCCATCAGCCCTCACCGCCTTTCCTGCACAGCAAAAAGTCCTGCGCCGGGACCGTGCCCTCGGCCGTTTCGGCCGGCACGCCGGCATAGTTGACGAGCAGCGTATAGCCGCCCTCGTAAGTCACGCGCGCGAGATCCCCCGTGCGCTCGTGCGTCAGCATCACGCGGCCGGCCACCGGCGAGAGCCGATCGGCAAGATCGGCCGCCGTTTTGGCCACGGTCTGCTGCCAGTCGGAGAACCGGGTATTGAACACGTCGGCCTGCACGGCGTTCTCCATGCGTGCCGAGGACTCCGCCGAGAGCAGATAATACGGCACACTGCCCTGCTCCGCCCATTGCAGCACCGTTTGCGTATGATTGGCGGACATATTGCCCGGTGTGGTGCCCGCATAGGCGATCAGCCCGTGCAGCAGCATTTGCATGAACGGGATGTCCCGGCTGTACACCGTCAGCCCGGAGGTATGGTCATAGACATCGTAGAGCATATCGCTGCCGGGCAGCAGATACGCCGCTCCGGTCTGCGTCAGCACCTCGGCACCGGCGCCGTGCGCGGCCGACAGCAGGGCGGCATACACGCGCGCCGTGTCTGCCGTGCCGATCTGACGCCCGGCGGAATAGTCGGCGGGCAGGAACTGCCCGAGCGAGGAGAACGCCAGCCCCTTGGCCCCGAAGCCGGTCAGCCGCCCGAGATCGCGGCGGGTGAAGCGGTCATACTGCCGCAGCGGGCTGAGCAGATACAGCTGCCCGCTTTCGTCGGTCACGGCGGAGCGCATGAAATCGGTCACCGCGTCGCGCCGCACGCTCAGCTGCCCATGCCCGTTCGCCTGTACGAGATCCGTTTCCGGATACAGGCGGCGCGTTTCGTTTGCCGTAGCCAGCAGCGCCGAAAGGCCGCGCCGCCCACCGGCCGCGCGCATCGGCACGGCCGACTGCGGATACACGCCGTAGCCCTCGCGCTGCCAACCGAGCAGCAGCGAACGGGTGGACGGCACGCCGGCCTGCTCGAGCGCCGTCAGGCAGCGGTCGACATCGCCGAAGCCGGTCATCAGCAGCCCGCCGGTGCGCAGCAGCTCGTTCTGCCGCGCGCCGATCAGCCACTCGATCAGCACGGCCTGCGGCTCGGCCGTGCGCAGGGTATCCGGCAGCACACTGAGCGACTGCATATGCGTGCGCAGCGCGCACGCCATGGCCGAATACGTCGTTTCCCCCGCGTCCAACAGCCGATAGCCGATCCGCAGATCCGGCATCGCGGCCTTATCCGCGAACAGCACGGCACTGACGTCCTGCCCGTTGGTCACCGTCCGGCTCTGCCGGCAGACGGCCGTGGCATACAGCCGGTCGAGCGGCAGCGTGCCGCCGCCGACGGAAAAGGTCACGCGGGCGCTCTCCGCGCCGTTTTCGATATAAGCGATATAGCCCTGCTTGCCGCGCGCGGCACTGCCGAGATACGGCAGCGGCACGCCCGTTTCGCCGTCGGCGAAGGCGTCCTGCCGCGCGCCGAGATCGGCATAGGCATCGGCATAGACGCTTTTGGTATATACACCGGCCGTGCGCCCGGCCTCGGTCAGGTCGATCAGCGCGCCGCAGCCGTCGGGATAGACGAAGAACGCATCCTCGCCCTCCATGTGCGCCCCGAAGGCGGGCAGCACGTCCACGGTCAGCAGGCGGCAGACACCGCTTTCG
>JAJXDX010000384.1 GCA_021640185.1 Oscillospiraceae bacterium
AGCATTTTTCCAACCTGACCTACGATAATGTGGGGCAGAAGATGGGCGACTGTGACGGCCCCGCCTTTTGCGTGTATTCGCACAAAGGGTATTCCCGCGCCTCCATGGATGTCCTGCTCAGCCGCCTGCGGCTGTGCACCCGCCGCCGCAGCGACGGCCTGCCGCTGACGGCCTACATCTTCCTCGGTGTAGATTCCTTTGATGACCGGGACGTGTTCGTCAACTGCTTCGATGCCGGTCTGGCTTACGACAACGACCGGTGCCGGTGGGTACTGTTCTATAACGTTCTGCGCACCGTGCCGCCGCACGAAAAATGGTATACCTCTGCGGTCTGTCTGGAGGATACGCACGACTACCGCCTCGTGCTGGATACCTCGGGCGAGGACGGCTTCGCCGAGCTGGCGGCCTATGACCTGTCCCTTGGCGGGCAGAAGGCCGACAGCGTGCGCTTTTATACGAAGGACACCCGCCGGGACGGGAGCAACACGGTGTATTACCAAAACTACGCGATGGATTTTCCGGACTACATCAAATACACGCCGGACGGCCGACCGAGCGAGGACGATTGGCCGCAGATCACGCTGTATAACATGGACGAGGGCGCGTACATGAAAGATCTGTGCATCCGCGGCTGCACGCTCGATGGGCAGCCGTGGACGGCAGAGATGACCCGCAACCGTTCGGTCTGGCCGGACCGGACGATGACGTGGATCGATGCGCCGATCGTGCAGGTGACCTGTCCGGCGCGGGACATGGCGTGGAGGATCGACCTCGTGCTCGACCGCCGCGTGGCGGAAACGGAAGGAGAGGAACAGGGATGAAGAGACAAAAAATGGCAGGCGCGGCCCTTGCGGCCGTGCTGCTCACGGTGTGCCTCGGCAGCTGTGCGGGCAGCCGCCCGGCAGCGTCGCTGCCGAACAGCGCCGCCGCCAGCGATACGTCCGTGCCGGGCGGCACGGCGACCGGCACATCCGGCACACAGCCGACGGAGAGCGCGGCCGCGACCGACCGTGCGCCGTCCGTGACGTCCGGCCGCACGTCGGCCGCCACATCGGCCCGGCCGACGGCAGGGACGACGTCCTCCGCCGCGCGGCAGACCTCTGCGGCGACCACGTCTGCACGGCCGACAGGGCCGCGCCCGACGCTCGTGCAGCCGACAGGCAAGGAAACGCTCGATAGCCGCACCTATCGGCCGAAGCAGCGGATCGGCGACTGGGGAGGTCCGGCCTATTGCGCCTATTCGTACACAGGGCACACGCAGGCCTCGATGGACGTGGAGCTCAGCGCCGTGGAGATCGAGATGACCCGCCGCTCCGACGGCAAGACGAACGTGGGCTATATCTTCCTCGGCATGGATATCTACGATCCGCAGACCGGCGCATGGGCGAACTGTCTGGATGCCGGACTGGCCTATGACGGTGCGGATAAGGGCTGGACGCTGTTCCATCTGCTGGCCGATGCCAATGCGCCGGGGCAGAACAAGTGGTACAAGGGACATCGCAAGCTCGACGAGACACATGACTACCGCCTGACGCTCGACTGCGGGAAAAGCAACGGCTGGGCGACGCTGACGGTCTATGACCTGACGGTGGGACGTGTGGCCGACAGTATCGAGTTCCAGGCGCGTTATGCACGCAAAGACGGTAGCAACGTCGATTTTCTGCAGGACTTCGCGATCGATATGAAGGACGACACGATGATCGGCACCGACGGCCATCTGTATACCTACAAGGAAGTGGAGAGCAGCGGTATCTCCGACGAGGCATGGAAAAGCATCATCCTGTATAACACCGACGAAGGTATCCGCCTGTGCAACGTCCGGATCACGAACGCCAAGCTGGACGGGCAGCCGTGGACGGCGGACAAAACACGGCTGCGCGGCTTTTCTCCGGACTTCCAGCAGGCGGACATCGGCTATGACGTCGTGCGGGTGCACCACGCCACGCTCGACAGCGAGCTGATCGTGGATATCGATAT
>JAJXDX010000385.1 GCA_021640185.1 Oscillospiraceae bacterium
TTCGGGGGCGCGATAACGAGATCTGCCCACAGTGCAAACTAATATCGCGCCCAACATCCTTTCCCTCCGCCGCGATCGGCTTTGTGTTTTTTTAACCAACTGCCCGATCGGTCGCCGGTAAAAACCGGCGGCCGATCGGACTATCTTACTTTCTTCCTTTTTGAAACAGAGGTGAACGCTATCATGGCTGATAGAAACGAAAAGCACTGCGAAACGCTGCCGCTGCTGGTGCTGCGCGGCTTGGTCTGCTTCCCGCAGACCGTGATCCACTTCGATGTCGGACGGCTCAAGTCCGTCGCGGCGCTCAACGCCGCGATGAAGAACGACCAGCGGATCTTTCTCGTCGCGCAGAAGGACATGGAAAAGGACGATCCGGAGCCGCAGGACATCTACCGCATCGGTGTCGTGGCGCATATCCAGCAGATCCTAAAGCTGCCGCACGACAATTTCCGCATCGTCGTGGAAGGGGAATACCGCGCCGCCATCGTCGAGCTGCTGCAAGTCGAGCCGTTCTATCTGGCCGTGGCGCAGGAACGGCGGCAGGTGCAGGCGGTTACCGGGCTGGAGGAACAGGCGCTGATACGCAAATGCCGTGAGGTGTTCTTCCGCTATGCCGAACTGGTCCCGAAAATGGCGCCCGACGTGTTGGTGTCGGTGGCCAAGGACGAGGATCTGGGACATCTGGTGGACTACATCGCCAGCGATCTGGCCATGCCGACCGAGGACAAGCAGCGTCTGCTCAACCTGCAAAACGTGCGCACGCGCGCCGAGAACCTGCTGACCCTGCTTGACCGCGAGTGCCAGCTGCTCGAGTTGGAGAAAAAGATCGAGCACAAAGTGCAGGAGCAGATGGACGAAAACCAGCGCGATTATTATCTGCGCGAGCAGATCCGCGCCATCACGGACGAGCTGGGCGAGGCGGACGATCCTCTGGAGGAATCCGCCGCCTATGCCGAGCAGATCGAGCGGCTGGCACTGCCTGCCGAGGTGGCTGAGGCGCTGCAGAAGGAATGCCGTAAGCTGAGCAAAATGCCGCCCGGCTCGCACGAGGCAACGGTGGTGCGCACCTATCTGGACACCTGCCTTGCGCTGCCGTGGAACACGGCGACCGAGGACGATCTGGATCTTGCCCATGCGCGGCGGGTGCTCGACCGCGACCACACCGGGCTGGACAAGGTGAAGGACCGCATCATCGAAGCGCTGGCCGTCCGGCGGCTGGCGCCGGATCAGGGCAGTCAGGTGCTGTGCCTCGTCGGCCCGCCCGGCGTGGGCAAGACCTCAATCGCGCGGTCGATCGCCGAGGCGATGGGGCGCAAATACGTGCGCGTGTCGCTGGGCGGCGTGCGTGACGAATCCGAGATCCGCGGCCACCGCCGCACTTATGTCGGCGCGATGCCGGGGCGCATCATGTCCGCGGTCAAGCAGGCCGGGACGAACGATCCGCTGATCCTGCTCGACGAGATCGACAAGATGGGCAACGACTACCGGGGCGACCCGGCGTCCGCGATGCTCGAGGTGCTGGACACGGAGCAGAACGGCGCGTTCCGCGACCATTACATCGATCTGCCGTTCGATCTGTCGCACGTGTTCTTCATCACCACGGCGAACGATGCCTCCCAGATCCCGGAGCCGCTTTTTGACCGTATGGAGGTCATCGAGCTGCCAAGCTACACGCTGGAGGAGAAAAAACGCATCGCCAAGCGACACCTGATCAAAAAGCAGCGGACGAAGCATGGACTGTCGGCCAAGCAGCTGCGCGTTTCCGACGCGGCGCTGACGATGCTGATCGAAGGCTACACCGCCGAGGCGGGCGTGCGCACGCTGGAGCGCATGATCGCCGCGCTTTGCCGCAAGGCGGCCAAGCGGATCGCAGACGATCCTGCGGCGGTGCTTTCCGTCACGCCTGCCACGCTGGAAGAACTGCTCGGCCCGCGCAAGTACAAGCCGGAGGAAGATCACCGCGACGACGAGAT
>JAJXDX010000386.1 GCA_021640185.1 Oscillospiraceae bacterium
CGACGGTGCTGCGCAGCAGCCCCGCACAGCCGAGCACGGTGGAATACGCCTCGCTGAGCGCGCCGCCCACGACGGGGACGAAATTGGCCAGCGAGAAACGCAGCGTGCGGCTGCCGAGGCTGTCCCCGGCGGCGGCGACCATCTGCTGCACGCCAAGCACCCCGGAGAACACGGTGGAGAACAACCCCAGCGCCCACAGCACGGCCTTGTGCAGCCCCGCGGAGAGCGGCGTAAGGCACGTGCCCTCCGTCACCGCACCGATACAGCCGAGCGCCAGCGAGCAGCACAGCACCGGCATGACCGCCGCTTTGACGAACGCCCCGAGCAGCTGTGCCGCGGACAGCAGCGTCGTTTGGTACGACAGCGCGCCCGCGGCGCTGCCGCCGACGGACAGCAGCGCGCCGTACACCGGCACGAAGCTGAGCAGGAACACCTCGGCGCTCTCGACGGCATCGCCCACGGTGCGCAGCAGCTGCATGAACGGCATAAGCAGCAGCCCGCACGCCGCCGCGGCCGAAACGGTGTGGTACGTCTGCCGCACGCCCGGCAGGGTGGAGCCCTCCTCCACGCCGCCGAGCATGGCGCACACCGCCGTCACGGCCAGCAGCGAAAGCGCCGCGGAGAACGGCCCGCCCGCATTTTTCCCGAACAGATCCGCCACCGTGCGCAGCACGGCGGAGAACGACAGCGCCGTGTACCCCTCCGGCGACAGCGGATCGCCCACGAGCTGCTGCGTCAGCTCCCGCACGTCGGCGGGCAGGCGCTGCGGCAGATCGTCCGCGCCGCTGTCGGCGCGCTGCTCCGCATAGCCCTCCGGCAGCGCGGCGCGGGCGGGCAGCAGGAGGGCCGCGATCAGCAGCAGCGCCAAGAAAAACGGCCGCGCCCGGTTCATCCGCCCGCCTCCTGTCCGCTCATCAGCGCCGTCACAAGGGTGAGCAGATCCTGAAACAGCGGGACGGCGACGGCCAGCAGCAGCACCCGCCCCACCAATTCCGCCTTGGCGGCGAGCGCCGTTTCGCCCGCGTCGCGGCAGGTGTCGGCGGTCAGCTGCGTCAGCAGCGTGATGCCCGCCGCCTTGAGCACCGCCGCCAGATAGCCGGACGGGATCTGCGCCGTGTCCGCCATGCGGCGCACGGCGGACAGCAGCGGCAGCGCCTGCCGCAGCAGAAGCAGCAGCACCGCCGCCCCGGCCGCCAAGCCCAGACACAGCGCGATCTCCGGCCGCCGGTCGCGCAGCACGACCGCCAGCAGCGCCCCGCACAGCAAGATCCCGGCGGCCGCGATCAGCGTATCGCTCATAGGCCGAAAACGGATCGGACCGTTTGGAACAGCGTGCCGATCTCGGCGATCACCATCGTCATCACCGCGATCAGCCCCGCCAGCGTCAGCAGCATCGCCTGCTCCTCCCGCCCGGAACGCACCAAAAGCTGACCGAGCACCGCCACGATGATCCCGATCGCCGCGATCTTGAAGATCAGATCCACATCCATGCGCGCTCCACCTTCCTTCCTTTTTCGCCGCAGATCAAAGCAGCAGCAGGGCCAGCGCCAGCCCACAGGACAGCCCCGCCACGCGGTACAGCCGCCCGCGCTCCGCCGCCACGGCCTCCGCGCCCTCCCGGGCGCGGCGCAGCTCGCCCACATATTGGCGGATGTGCGCGGCCTGCTCCTGCAGGCCGGTCACGCCGCAGCCCTCGCCGAAGGCCTTGAGCAGCGCGCGGTCGTCCGCCGTCAGCGCCGGCCCCAAGCGGTCCGCCGCGCGGGAGAACGCCTCGGAGAACGGGGCGTCCGCCAGCCCGCGCACCGTTTCCTGCAGCAGCTTATCGTCCGCGAAGGACGGGCTTTCGGCCAGCTGCCGCCACAGTTTCGAAAGCGGCTCGGCGCTATAGAGCAAGCGCGCGTCCAGCGCCTGCAGCAGCCGCTCCGCCTCCTCGCGCGCGCCGCGCCGCGCCGCGATGAA
>JAJXDX010000387.1 GCA_021640185.1 Oscillospiraceae bacterium
GCTGTACCGCACGGAGCGCCGCCTGCGCGCCCTGTGCCACGAGGCGGAGAAGCGCCTGCGCGTCAAGTCCGACCCCATGACCATCGAGCTGTGAGCAAAAAACGGATCGCCCGGACGAAGGTCCGGGCGATCCGTTTTTTCTCGGCAGCGGCCGATCCCTCTTGTGCTTTTGCGGCGGCCGTGCTATACTGTAAGCAAATGCTGGCGGCTCGCCGCCGAATGGGGGATCATCCATGACCAAACACCGACCGCTTGCCTTGCTGACGACCGTTTTGCTGCTGCTGTCCCTGTTTGCGGCGGGGTGCGGTAGCGCCCCGCGCGAGATGAGCGTGACCACCGCGCAGTTTTCCGTCACCGTGCCCGGCGAATGGGCAGATCTGGCCGTGATCGAGACCGACGGGAACACCGACGACCCGCCGGCGGACGAGCGGGTGTGCGCCTTTTTGCGCGTCAGCGAAAAAACGGCGCACGAGCGCGGCGAGGACGGCCTCGTGTTCGGGCTGTATCTGTTCACCTGCCCGCCGGATGAGCTGACGGACTATCCGTCGGCCGAGGCGGTGATGAGCCGCAACGTGAGCGGGCACGGGCATTGCACGCTGGTGCTCATCCGTCCGACGGACGTCCAGTTCTCCGACGATACGGCGGCGGCCTACCGCAAGCTGGACGACGGCCTGCCCGCGGTGCTGGACAGCGTCTTTTTCCTCGATGATGCGGCCGAATAGCCGGAAAAATAAGCAAGATGAACGACGGGATGCCGCCGACACCTCGCGGTGTCGGCGGCATCCTTTTTCGTTTATCGCAAAAGGGCAAGCAAGGCGTCGGCATCGGATACGATGCGCTCGGCGCCCGCCTCGACCAGCTGCGCATGGGTGCGAAAACCCCAGTCGACCGCGATCAGCGCGGTGTGCGCGTTTTTGGCCGTTTGCACGTCTACCTCGCTGTCGCCGATGTACACGGCGCGCTCCGGCGGCACGCCGAAGGCGGCAAGCGCTGCCTCTACCGCGTCGGGATACGGCTTTTTGCGGATCCCCTCACGCATCCCCACCGCGCTGTCGAGCAGGCCGGGGAAATACCGCGCGCACAGCTCCTGCACGCCGTAGTCCGGCTTGTTGGACACGACGGCGACGCGCACGCCCGCCGCACGCAGCGTGCGCAGCACGTCGGTGATACCCGGATACGGGCGGGTCAGTTCTGCACAGTGGACGGCGTAGTGCGCGTTCATCGCGTCGAGCACGGCCTGCCGTCTGTCCGCCGGCGTGCCGGGCGGCACGGCCAGCTCCACCAGACGCGGCACGCCGTTGCCGACGAAGGCCAGCACCTCCGCCCGCGTGCGCGGCGGATAGCCGCAGACGGACAGCGCGTGGTTTATGCTGTTTTTCAGGTCGTCGATCGTGTCCAGCAGCGTGCCGTCAAGATCGAATATCGCCGCATCGTACCGCATGGTCATCTTTCCTTTCCGCGCCGCACGCGGGCGGTGTTCAGCCCTTGCTTTCGTCCGCATCGCCCAGCGTGCGGATCAGCGCATCCATCATATCCTCGTCCAAAAACGGCGCGATCGGCGCCAGTGCGCGCAGGCCGTTTTTGCGCACCTCGCGTGCGGCCAGCTCCTGCAGCGCATCCTCTGCCATAAAAGGGGCCAGCGCCGTGATGCCGGACAGACCGTTTTTGCCGTATTCCTTTTCGGCCAAGGCGGCCAGCTCGTCATCCGGCAAAAACGGCAGCATCCCGCCGACCCCGGCCAGCCCGGCGGCGTAGCGCTCCTTTGCCGCTTCGCACAGGCCGTCGTCGCTCATGAAGGGGGCCAACACGCCGATGTCCCGGCCGCTTTTCGCCATGCCGATGGCGGCGGCGTCCACCGCCGCCTCACCGGCGAACGGCACCGCCTCGCCAAGCGCCTTGCCGTCCACGCCCTGCGCTGCGGCCTGCAGCAGCAGTGCGT
>JAJXDX010000388.1 GCA_021640185.1 Oscillospiraceae bacterium
GCGGAGATCTGCACGTTTTTGGCCGAGATCGCCGTTTTGCCGGTGACCAGCTCCATGATCATCAGGCTCTCGCGTGCGGTGAGCTTTTCCGCGCGCACGACCACGCTGCAGCTGTCGCCGTCGATGAACACCAGGCAGTCGGAAAAACCCTTGGCCGCGATCAGGTTCTCGATATCGCTCTCGAGCAGGATCTCGTCGGCGATCTGCTGCGCCTTTTTATCCGCGTCGGCCTGCTGCTGCGCCGACGCGCCTGCGCTGCCGATCGTTTCCTTCAGCACCCGCACGGCCTCCTCGCGCGCCGTGGTGCGCGACGAGCGCGCACGGGAGAAGTGATCGTCCGCGCCCGCCGGGACGGTGCCGGACACCGGCTTTTCTTCGCCCGACGTGCCGCTCGCATCCTTATCCGTGTCGCCGCCGCTGCTGACGAAACTGGCCTCGCCCAGATGCGACCCGCCGGTCGTCCCCGTCGTCGGCTCGCCGTCCGGGGCGGAGCCATCGGATGACACGCCGGGCTGCCCCTGCACCGGCGCGCTCTGCAGCGGATCGCGGGAGAAATAATAGTTCAGGTACACCGCCAGCCCCAGCGCCGCCACGAGCGAGAGCATCATCCACTGCTTTTTTTCGAATAGCCTTTTCTTCATCGCCCATCGTTCCTCCCGTCATTGCTCTATTGCCCTTTTTCGACGCACACGCGGCGCGCCGACAGATCGAACGCCGCCGTGATCAGGCGCGTCACCCGCTCGACGACCGCCGGGTCGCCGCCGCCGGAACACACGACCGCCACGCCGCGCACGGCGGGCTGCAGCTCCGTCACCGGCAGGGCGGCCGTGCCGCCGTCCGTGCTGACGGTCAGCAGCCGTTCGCTGCCGCCGGCGCCGCCGGTGCCGGAGGACAGCGTGCGGTCCGCCGCATAGACCAGCTGCACGCCGCGCTCCAGCGTGACCATCACGCGGCAGGTGCCGACGCCCTCCACACCGTCGAGCAGGGCACAGATCCGCTGCTCCAGCGCCCGCTCCACCTCCTCGGCGGTGGGGGACGCGGCGCTGTCATCCGGGGCACGCGCCCGCCCGGCGGGGAGCACCGTCGGCAGCGCGAGCAGCACGATGCCGACGATGCCCAACACCACCAGCAGCCGCAGCCCCCGGTCGCTGCCGAAGAACTGCCGCAGCGCCTTGCAAAGCTGCCGCATCAGCCCTCGCCCTCCCCCCACAGCGCCACCGTCACCGGCGCGCCCAGCCGCGCCGACGCGATCTGCGCCACGGCGACCGAACGCACCGCCGTGCGCGCGTCCACATACACGGTGATCTGTCCCATACTTATGCTGCCGTCCGCGGCGATATCCATGTCCGCGGTGACTTTTTTTGCCGACAGGCCGTAGCTTGCCAGCGCCTGATCGACCATGCGCAGCAGCAGCTCCTCCGTCTGCCGCACCGTCTGCGCACGGATGCGCGCCGTCAGCGCCGCGCCGTCCGACACGGCGGCCGCGGACGGCTGCCACTGCCATGTGCCGCCGCGCACCGCCTGCACGAGCGGCGCGAGCATGACGCACAAAAACACGCACGGCAGGATCAGCCGCCCCTGCCGCCCGATCCGGCTGTCCGGGAACAGGCGGAAGAACAGCGTGCACAGCACCGCGGCGCCGCACAGCAGCAGCGTGAAGGAACGCAGAGAGGTCATCCGCCCGCCCCCTTGGCACAAAATACGACCACCGTGGCCGAAACGATCAGCAGCAGCGCATACACCGCCAGCACGGCGATCATCACCCGCACCGCACCGGCGGCGGCGCGCGACAGCGTTTCCAGCGCCGTCAGGCGGAACATCCCGGCCGCCGACGATACCAAAGCCAGACACAGCTGCCAGCACAGGCAGCAGACGAGCGGCGGCAGCACGATCAGCGCGACCGCCAGCACGCCGAAGCCGCCGACGGTGC
>JAJXDX010000389.1 GCA_021640185.1 Oscillospiraceae bacterium
CGGCCGCACCGATCGTGCTGCAGGCGGAGGATCCGTCGGCCATGCTGTGGCGCAGCGACAGCACGCTGACCGCGTATTGCGATACCGATCCGGCCACGTTCCCGGCCGTCAGCGATACCCGGCCGCTCAACGCCGTCGGCGGCAGCGGCTGGTCGCACGGCGGACAGGAGATCGCCTATCGCTTCACGGTGCAGACGGCCGGCTGCTATCAGCTGTCGCTGCGGGTACAGCAGTCGTGGAGCACCGGCATGAACGCTTACCGGCAGATCCTGATCGACGGGCAGATCCCGTTTGCGGAACTGACCGAATACCCCTTCTCCTATGCGCGCGGCTGGTATACCGAAACGCTGCACGGGGAGGACGGCGAGCCTTACCTCTTTTATCTCACACCGGGCGAGCATACGATCACCCTGCGCGCCGTCATGGCCTCGGCCGTGACGCAGGCGATCGCCGACGTCGGCGCGATCACCGACACGATCAGCGCCGTCTATCGCAAGATCCTGCTCATCACCGGCGCGGAGCCGGACGTCAACTATGACTATGATCTGGAAAAGTCCATCCCCGACCTGCTCGACACGCTCGACGACCTGCAGGAACGGCTGGATGCGGCAGCCTCGCTCATCCTCGGCGTGTCGAAAAAGCGCCCCGCCGGCGTGAGCGACCTGTATATGATCCGGCAGCAATTGCGCGAGATGCGCGGCGATCCGGATCTGATCCCCCGGCGCTTGGAGGACATCACCAACAGCCTGACGACGCTCGGCAGCCTGATCGGCACACTGTCGTCGACGCCGCTCGGCATCGACGAGCTCCGGCTGACGCCGGAGGGGCAGACGGTGCCGCAGCGCCGCTCCACGGTGTGGCAGCGGATGGGCAGCGCCTTTGCCGGTTTCCTGCGCTCCTTCACGCGGGATTACGCCCGCGTGGGCATCTCCGGTGCGGACGGCAGCCGCACGATCGACGTGTGGGTGTCCCGCGGGACGGAGTGGGCCACGGTGATCACCGGCCTGATCGAAAATGGGTTCGAACAGCAGTACGGCATCGGCGTCGACCTCAACGTGCTGCCCAGCGGCACATTGGCGAACACCGTCAACCCGCTGCTGCTCGCGATCACCAGCGGCAGCGGCCCGGACGTCGTGCTGGGCGTGGATGCGAACACGGCCGTGGAATACGGCGTGCGCGGCGTGGCGCTCGATCTGACCGGGTTCTCGGACTTCGCGGACGTCATGCAGCGCTTCCACCCGGAATTGCCGAAGGCGATGACCTTCCTCGGCAAGACCTACGGCCTGCCGGAAACGATGAATTTCACCTGCATGGCCTACCGTAAGGATATTTTCAGCGAATTGTCGCTCGCCGTGCCCAAAACGTGGCGCGAGGTGTATTATCAAACGCTGCCCGTGCTGTACCAAAACGGGATGACGATGCTGCCCGCCGGGCTGGATACCTATCTCTATCAGTACGGCGGCGCGTATTACACGGCGGACGGACTGGATACGGCGCTCGACACGGCTGAGGCGCACGCCGCCTTCGCCGCCTACATCGCGCAGTATCAGGATCTCGGCTTCCCGATCAGCGCGAATTTCTTCAGCCGCTTCCGCACCGGCGAGATGCCGATCGGCTTCGTGGACTATGCGGGCTATCTGCAGATTCTGACCGCCGCGCCGGAGCTCGCGGGCAAATGGGCGCTCGCGCCCGTCCCCGGCCGGGAGCGGGAGGACGGGACGATCGACCGCACGGCGGCCGGCCTGACCGGCACGGCCGATATGCTGCTCTCTGCTGCCGAGGACCGCGAGGCGTGTTGGACGTTCCTCAAATGGTGGATGTCGGCCGACACGCAGACTTCGTACGGACAGGAGCTGGAGAGCAGGCTCGGCGCCTCGGCGCGTCCGGCCACGGCCGAGATGACGGCCTTCACCCGCCTGCCGTGGGGC
>JAJXDX010000390.1 GCA_021640185.1 Oscillospiraceae bacterium
ATAGAAACGAACAGGAAAAGGGGGCTTTGCCATGCAAACACGCGATCATGCCCTGCTGGGGAGGTATCTGCTCGATCACTATCATGCGGGGATCGGAGCGCTGCGGCGGCGGATGTTTTTGTTTGGCTGTGTGGAGCCGGACTTCGATCCGTTCACCTACGCCCGCGGCTCACTGCGGCACCGTTTCATGGGCGGGCATGATGCCGAGAACATGGAGAGCTATCTGCCGCGCCTATTCGACAAATTGCGCCGCAGCGGTGTACACACGCCGCGGCAATGGTTCCGGCTGGGTACGGCGCTGCATTATCTGGCCGACAAGTTCACCTTTGCGCACAACCGGGCGTTCACCGGCGGTGCGGTGGAACACGGTCGTTATGAAAAGCGGCTGCATGAGGCGCTGATCCGGGCGCTGCGCGTGCCGCATCCGGAGCGCATCGCGCCGAACGCGGATGCGCACCGGCGCTATCTGGATCAGCCGCACGACTGCCGCACGGATCTGCGCTTTATCTTCGGGACGGCGCTTGCGCTATGCGATGGGCTGAATGTTTTTTGGAACGCGGACGGCCGATGTGCCAGGACCAGCGCATGAACAGCGCGGGCCGCAGCGGGGAAAACCCCGCTGCGGCCCGTTTGGCTTTTGTGTCTTATTTTTTATCGCCGAAGCGGATCTTGACGATCCGCATGGCCATCATTCCGTCGCCGACCTTGGCCAAAAAGCGGAAGAACCGGCTGACGGACGGATCGGTCAGGTCGTTATAGCCCAGCATATAGCCGCGGGCGGTGACCTGCAGGCGGCTGTCCCACGCGCCGATCTCGCCCACCGCGTCGGACACGGCGAAATAGGCGTTCACGTCGCGGATCTGCGCGTCGCGGATCCACGTTTTGAGCATCAGGCGGACGGCCTTTTTGTTGGCGGCGTCGAACACCAGCACGCCGCCGGGGAAGGCGTCCGCCATCTTTTTGACCAGCGCCTCCACCTGCCCGCGCAAAAAATAATAGAACACGCCGGCGGCGAAGAACACCGCGCCGTCCGCGGCATCGATCCGGTCGAACCATGCGGTGTCGTTGAGGTCGCAGCCGATGTTTTCTTCCCGCTCGCCGGGCGGCAGCAGCTCGTCACGCACGCGGATCACGTCCGGCAGGTCGATGTTCACGATCCGGCACGTGCCGTTGTCGCAGCGGCGGCCGGTGTCGTCTAAGCCGCAGCCGAGGCTGACGACCGCCGCGCGCGGGTGCGCTTTGAGGTAGTCGCGCACCTCGAAGGCCAAGTCGGTCTGCCGCATGGCGGCCTCGAGGAAACCGAAACGCTGCATCAGGCTGCCGGATCTTTTTTCCAGCAGCGAGAAGTCGTAGTCGATGCGGTCGATCAGGCGCGCCGCCGTTTCGTCCCGATAAAGCGTGGGGTACAGCTGCGTGCACATCTTGCGCCCGTACAGCGGGATGACCAGCGTTTCCTGCACGGTGTTTTTTTCGATGCGGTATTTTGCGGCGTTCGCGTTTGTCATGAGCGATGCCCTCCCTGTCGTTGGTTAGCTATAGCTAACCTAAGTATAGCACGATCCGGCGCGTTTGGCAAGACGGAAAAGGCGGTTTTTCGTTGACATTTTGGCCGGCGTGTGGTAAAATGGGCGGCAATGAGGGAGTAGTTGACGCCTTTGGCGTGGTATGTCAACATACTGATGTGCGGCATCGATGCTTCGCATCTGGCATATCTTGATCGACAAGACTCATGTGCGGTCCCGTTCATCGCGCGTGCAGTCTTTTTTTCGGTATGGGCTGTGCGCCCATACTTTTTTTATGCCCCGGCGGGCAGAAGGAGGAGCATATGGCAACGGTTTTGATGTATCTGCTGTTCATCGTGGGCGTCGTGCTGATCGTCAAGGGCGGCGACTGGGAAAAGAGCTGGGCCCATCAGGCCGAGGAACTG
>JAJXDX010000391.1 GCA_021640185.1 Oscillospiraceae bacterium
GTTCTGCCCGATGACGACCACGCTGCCGTCTGGGTTCTCGAACGCGACCGCGTTCGCGGCAAACGGCCCTTTGGCCGCCAGACGCACCGCGCCCTCGCGCACGAAGGCGAAAAAATGCTTCATCACATAAAACTCCGGGGTGAAACGGTACGTTCCCTTTTTCTCATCCACGACCACCAGCGAGTTTTGCCGCCAGCCCCAAGAGGACAGCCCATCCTCAGCCAGCGCGATGTTCCAGTAGGTGTAGCCTTCGGCCCCGTAGGTCAGATACAGCCACAGCTGGCCGAAGATGTACTCCGCCTGCTGCCACGTGTTCAGCCCGTCGCCGCATTCGCTCTCGGTCTGCATCAGGCGCATCTCCGGATAGGCCGCCGCGATCTGCGGCAGCAGATGCTTGCCGCCCCACTGCAGCCCGACCCCGCTGATATAGCGCCGCGCCTGCGGATCGGCCAGCACCGTGTTCGCCATGCGGTCGAAAAACTCGGCATACGGTGCGTCCGGCCCGATTGGGATATCGGAGAACGGCCCGTTGAGCGTCCCCAGCCAAAGCTCCGTGTCCAGTCCGCTCTCGGCCAAGGCCGGGCCGAGATAGTCGCGGATAAAGACGCGCAGCTGCTCGCCGCTCCAGACGCAGGACGGGAATTTCTGATCGGACACCGGCTCGTTCTGCACGTGGATCTGGCTTACCCGGATCCCCTCGCGTGCATACTCCCGTACGAAACGGAGCAGATACCGCGCATAAGCGGATAGGATCTGCGGCTCCATACGGATACGGCCGAAATTGTACACCGGCGCGGTCTTCATCCACGTCGGCGGGCTCCATGGCGAGGCGAACAGCGAAAACCCGCTCTGCCTGCGGCACGCCTCCCGGACGAACGGGATCGTGCCTTGCCGATCCCGCTCGACCGAAAAATGCCGCAGATCCAGATCGTCCCGTTCCTCGTCGCAAGAATACCAGTCCAAACTGAAATCGTTCGCTCCGATCGGCACGCGGCCGTAGTTCAGGCATCCGTCCTGCGGCGAGAACAACTCATCCAGCACGGCGGTGCGGTCGATATCGGACAAGGTGTTCAGCGCCTTCCACCCCAACTCGTTGAAGCACGCACCGAAACCGCGCACCGTTTGCGCCCGTGCGCCGGTCAAGATCAGTTCATCTCCGTCGGAATGCGCCGTATCGACTGCGCCCGGCCGGAAAAAGGATCCGTCCGTGCTGCGGATATGCAGGATCTCTGCCATCAGTTCTCTCCTCTTTCATACGCGATGTCATCCAGCGCACGAAAGCTGTCGCGCAGCGCCGGATACAGTCCGCGGTAGACCGCATACATCTGTTCGTACACGCGGACTTTCTCCGCATCCGGCGTTTCGGACGGCGTGCTGTGCAGCAGCGCATGGCAGGCCGCCGGCACGTCCGGATACAGCCCTGCGCCGACGGCGGCCAAAATGGCCGCGCCCATCGCCGGGCCTTCCTGCGCCTGCGGCACAGACAGCGGGATGCCGTAAACGTCGCACAGGATCTGCCGCCACAAGGCGCTCCGACCGCCGCCGCCGCACACGAGCATCCGCTGCGTCTGCACGCCGAGCTCCCGGATGACCGAGAGGCTGTCCCGCTGCGAGAACGCGACCCCCTCCATCACGGCGCGCAGCATCGCATAGCGCGTATGCACCGCCGACAGACCAACGAACGCACCGCGCGCGTGCGGATCGAGATGCGGGGTGCGCTCGCCCATCAGATAGGGCAGATACAGCAGCCGGTCGCTGCCCGCCGGAACACGCGCAGCCTGCCGATCCATCAGCACGTAAGGATCGATCCCCATGCCCTGCGCCGCGCGGATCTCGTCGGAAAACATCGTATCGCGCACCCAGCGCAGCGACAGCCCGGCCGCCTGCGTCACGCC
>JAJXDX010000392.1:0-568 GCA_021640185.1 Oscillospiraceae bacterium
ATAACGAAGAGATCGGGCAGGGCATCGCCCTGCCCGATTTTTGTTGCATTTTTTCTGCGGTGGCGCTATAATAAAAGCTCAGGAACGAAAAAGAAACGGGGTGAACGGGATGCGGCGGGAAAAACGGCCGGTGCGGCGATCGGCGGCGCTTTTGCTGACGGCCGCGCTGCTGTGCGGCGCGCTGTGCGGCTGCGGTGACGACGGCACGGGCAAGGGGTTCCGGTTCCCCCTATCCGGCGAGCCGGCGCAGCTTGATCCCCAAGTGTCGGCCGACCGCGCGTCGCTGACGCTGATCAGCGTGCTGTTCGAGGGGCTGACGCGCATCGACGACAGCGGCGCGGTCGTGCCCGGTGCGGCGGAGTGGACGGTATCGGACGACGGCCTGACCTACACCTTCACACTATATGAAAGCTACTGGAGCACGATCTCCGTGCGCGGCGAGGAACTGCCGTGGGAGGAGCCGCAGCGGGTGACGGCGGACGACTTCGTTTTTGGGATACAGCGGGCGGCCGACCCGCAGACCCGCTCGCCGCTGACGGCGCAGCTGAGCGGCATCAAAGGGGCACAG
>JAJXDX010000392.1:578-1892 GCA_021640185.1 Oscillospiraceae bacterium
GCAAGCAGCCCGCCGAAACGCTTGCCGTGCGCGCGCAGAGCGACAGCGTGCTGACGATCGAGCTGACTGCGCCGGACGACGGCTTTTTACTGCGGCTGGCCTCGGCGCCCTTCCTGCCGTGCAGGCGCGACTTTTTTGCCTACACGGCCGGGCGCTACGGGCTGGAAAAGCGATATGTGCTGACGAACGGCCCGTTCTCGCTGACGGCGTGGAACCACGACACCTCGCTTTTGCTGGAGAAAAACGGGAAATACCATGCGGCGGCCGGAGTGCTGCCCTCCGCCGTCCGTTTCGTGATCGGCGCGGACGCGACGGCGCAGGCGCTGACCGAGGGAAAGATGGACGCCGTGCTGCTTTCGGCCGACGAGGCAGAGCGGGCGCGCGACGCGGGCATCACGCCCGTGGCGCTGCACGACACGGTGCGCTTTTTATGGTTTAGCGGGAACACACCGGTGCTGGAAAACGCCGACATCCGCCGCGCGCTGCGCGATGCGGTGGAGTGGGACGCGGTGTACGCCTATCTGACGGAGCTTGGCGAAGCACCGGCCGCCGGCTTCGTCGCGCCGGACGCGACGGTGGGCGGCGAGCCGTTCCGCACGGCAGACGAGGCGCCGCTGTGCCGCACCGATGCGGCGGCGGCGCAGGCGGCGCTGACGGCCGGGCTTGCGGCGGTGTATCCGGAGGATAAGTCCCCCACGCTGCCGCGGCTGACCCTGCTGACCGCCGACGACGAGGACAGCAAGGACTTGGCGCGGTATATCCTGCAATCGTGGCAGAAGAACCTGCACATCTCCGCGACGCTGTCCGCCGTGCCCGAAAGCGAACTGAACGCGGCCGTGCGCAGCGGCAGCTGCCAGATCGCGATCGTCAGCGTGACGCCGGACGGCCTGACCGGTGCGGAGGGGCTGACCATGTTCGGCTCCGCCGCGGGCACGGCGGCCGGAGCGGCGCTGGACAAAGCGATCGATGCCGCACTGCGCGGCGGCCGGGCGGAGCTGACGGCGCTGGAAAAGCAGCTATACACGCTGTGCCCCGCCGTGCCGCTGAGCTTTCCCGTGCGCTGGTACGGGCTGGCCCCCGGCGACGAGGGCATCACCGTGCGCCCGTTCGGCGGCGGGCGGTACGGCTCGCCCTTCTCGTTTTTGCAAGCCAAAAAATTCGATAAGTGATATTGCACTGTCCGCGGATATGTGCTATACTACCAATACCATCGACAGACAAGGGCACACACGCCTGTCGGCGTGTCTTTTCGGCGATTCTCGTCCTTTTCGGCTTGGCGGGCGCCAGCCCGCCTGCGCCTCAAAAGCCAAAAAT
>JAJXDX010000393.1 GCA_021640185.1 Oscillospiraceae bacterium
CTGCCGCCGCAGGCCTACTTCATCCCGTTTTCCTGCGGGCAGAAAAACGGCCGGCGGGAGAACTCGGCGCTGTTTACCTCGCTGTGCGGCGATTGGGGGTTTGACTATTTCGAGCGGCCGGACGACCTGCCGGAGGATCTGTTTTCCCGTCCGGCAGCGGCTAGCATCCCCGTGCCGTCGAACTGGCAGCTGCACGGGTACGGCAAGCCCCAGTACGTCAACATCCCTTATCCGATCCCCTTCGATCCGCCTTATGTGCCGGATGAGAACCCGGTGGGCGTATATCGGCGGGGATATAGCTACCGGCCGGACGGCAAGCGCCGGGTGCTGGTGTTCGAGGGCGTGGACTCCTGCTTTTATTTGTTCATCAACGGCGCGTTCGTCGGCTACAGTCAGGTGTCCCACGCGGTGAGCGAGTTCGATATCACCGAGCGTCTGCACGAAGGGGAGAACCAGATCGCCGTCGTGGTGCTGAAATACTGTGACGGTACCTACTTAGAGGATCAGGACAAATGGCGGATGTCCGGCATTTTCCGCGAGGTGTACATCCTGTCCCGCGAGAGCGGCACGGTGCGCGACTACCGGGTGACGGCCACGCTGAACGATGATCTGACGAGCGCCGAGATCACCGTCACGGTCAAGAGCGAACAGCCCTGCACGCTGCGGCTGCTTTCGCCGGACGGCGCGCTGCTTTGCGAGCAAACGGGGCATACCGCCGCCTTTACCGTCGATCGGCCGCAGTGCTGGACGGCGGAGACCCCCACGTTGTATCATCTGGAGATCCTGTGCGGGGACGAGATCATCTATGAGCGGGTAGGCATCCGCAAGATCGAGGTCAAAGACGGTTCCCTGTGGTTCAACGGCCGCCGGATCAAGCTGAAGGGCGTGAACCGCCACGATTTCGATCCCAAGACCGGGTTTTATTGCTCCTACGAGGCCATGCGCCGCGACCTTGAGCTGATGAAGAGCCTGAACCTGAACGCCGTGCGCACCTCGCACTATCCCAATGCGCCGGAGTTCTATCACCTGTGCGACGAGCTGGGCTTTTATATGATCGACGAGGCGGATCTGGAAACGCACGGCTGCATAGAGGTGTACAACACCTTCGAGTGGAAGGACGAATACCGGGGCATCGCCCTGATCGCGCAGGACGAGCGGTTCGCCGATGCGATCATGGACCGCGAGCGGCTGTTGGTGAGCCGGGACGTGAACCGTCCGTGCGTGCTGCTGTGGTCGCTGGGCAACGAGAGCGGCTGGGGCGATAACCTGCGTGCGGCCGCCCGGCTGATCAAGGAGATGGACCCCACCCGTCCCACGCATTACGCAGACTTCCGCAACTGTCTGGACGGCAAGGGCGAGCATGAGCTGGATACGGTATCCATCATGTATGTGACCCAGGACTATGTGCGGGATTATCCGCAAAGCGACCCGGATGCGGCCGGCCGCCCGCTGGTGATCTGCGAATACGCCCATGCCATGGGCAACGGCCCCGGCGATCTGGAGGACTATCATCAGGCCATCTACGGCAACGATGCCGTGGCCGGGGCGTTCGTTTGGGAGTGGTGCGATCAGGGCATCTATTTGGGCGATACGGCCGACGGACGGCCGAGATACGCCTATGGCGGCGACTTCGGCGAGGTGCCGAACGACGACTGCTTCTGCATCGACGGGATGATGCTGCCGGACCGCCGGCTGCACGCCGGGGCGCTGGAGGCCAAAAACGTCCACCGTCCCGTGCGGGTGACGAAAACGGCGGACGGCTACGTGTTCAAAAATATGCTCGACTTTGCCCCGATCGACGAGCATTATGTTTTCCGCTGCACGGTGGCCGACAACGGCCGGGTGCTGGCCGAGCGGCAGATCACCTTGGATCTGCCGCTCGGCC
>JAJXDX010000394.1 GCA_021640185.1 Oscillospiraceae bacterium
GGCCATTTTTTGCAGCTCGTTTGGAACGGCTTCAGGGTTTCCCTTCGAATGTAATTGCCCGCCCGCAGGCGGTGAAAGTGTCGAAAACGTCAAGTTTTCGACACTTTCGGACAGACTGGCAAATAAAGCCGGAACAACGCTGAGCGTTGTCCGAGCTTTATTGACAGTCTGTCCGATCGGCCGCCGGTTTTACCGGCGACCGATCGGTATCAGATAACGAAGAGGATCAGCCGACGCTCTTGCGCCGCAGCGGCGTTTTCGCCCGCGCGGTGCCGCCGCGCACGCGCCCCGCCGTTTTACGGTCGGGATCGTACACGATCTGCGGCTGTCCCTTGCCGGTCACGCAGTCGGCGGTGATCACGATCTTGGTCACCGTCGGGTCGCTCGGTATGTCGAACATCAACTGGGTCAGCAACCCTTCCATCACGCTGCGCAGACCGCGCGCGCCCGTTTCGCGTTTGAGCGTCAGCCGGGCCACCTCGCGCAGCGCATCGTCGGTAAAGGTCAGCTGCGCCCCGTCAAGCGAGAACAGCTGCTCGTACTGTTTCAAGATCGCATTTTTCGGCTCGGTCAAAATGCGCACCAGCGCATCCTCGTCCAGCGCCTGCAGCGTCGTGATCACCGGCAGACGGCCGACGAGCTCCGGGATCAGGCCGAACTTGACCAGATCCTGCGGCACGATCTGCTTGAGCAGCGCCGGATCCTGTGCGTCTTTTTTGGATTTGACCTCGTTGCCGAAGCCGAGCGAGCCGGAGCTGACGCGCCGCTCGATCGTTTGGGCGATGCCGTCGAACGCGCCGCCGCAGATGAACAGGATGTTCGTGGTGTCGATCTGGATGAACTCCTGCTGCGGATGCTTGCGCCCGCCGTTCGGCGGAACGTTGGCGACCGTGCCTTCCAAGATCTTCAGCAGCGCCTGCTGCACGCCCTCGCCGCTGACGTCGCGGGTGATGGACGGGTTCTCGCTGCGGCGGGAGATCTTGTCGATCTCGTCGACATAGATGATGCCGCGCTCCGCGCGCTCGACGTCGTAATCCGCCGCCTGGATCAGGCGCAGCAGGATGTTCTCGACATCTTCGCCGACGTAGCCGGCCTCGGTCAGCGTGGTCGCATCGGCGATGGCGAACGGGACGTCCAGCGCACGCGCCAGCGTCTGCGCCAGCGCGGTCTTGCCCACGCCGGTCGGGCCGAGCAGCAGCACATTGCTCTTGCCCAGCTCCGCATCCAGCCCGTCGCCGAAATAGATGCGTTTATAATGGTTATACACCGCGACGGACAGCGTGACCTTCGCCTCGTCCTGCCCGATGACGTAGTCGTCCAATTTCTGCTTGATCTCGCGCGGGGTGGGCAGTGACGGCGGCACGTCGGCCTTGTTCTTCTCCCCTGCCCGGCGGCGCGGCTGCGGCGCGTCCTGATCGAGGATGCTCTCGCACAGCTCGACGCACTCGTTGCAGATGAACACGCCCGGCCCGGCGATCAGCCGCTCCACCTCGCTCTGCGGCTTGCCGCAGAAGGAGCAGCAGACGTTCTGCTGATGGTTATCGTTCGATGGCAATGCCATTCACCTCCGGTATCCGTGGATCCGGCGCGGATCAGCCGCGCTTCGCCACGACCTTGTCGATCAGTCCGTACCGCACCGCATCGTCCGCGCTCATCCAATTGTCGCGGTCGGTGTCACGCTCGATAACGTCCAGCGGCTGGCCGGTCATCTCGGACAGCATATGGTTCATGCGGTTGCGGATATACAGGATGTGGTCGGCCTGGATCTTGATGTCGGAGGCCTGCCCCTGCGTCCCGCCCAGCGGCTGATGGATCATGATCTCGCTGTTCGGCAGCGCCATGCGCTTGCCCTTCGTCCCGGCGGCCA
>JAJXDX010000395.1 GCA_021640185.1 Oscillospiraceae bacterium
CCACGGAGTAGGGCTTACGGCGCACCTTCTCGGTCAGCTGGCCGCCCTCCTCGTGTCCGACATAGCCGGGCGGCGAGCCGATCAGGCGCGAAACGGTGTGCTTTTCGCCGTACTCGGACATATCCAGCCGGATCAGCGCCTTTTCGTCGCCGAACAGCGCCTCCGCCAGCGCCTTGCACAGCTCCGTTTTGCCCACGCCGGTCGGCCCAAGAAAGATGAACGAGCCGTTCGGCCGTCCGGGATCCTGCAGCCCCACGCGGCTGCGCCGCACCGCCCGCGCCACGGCGCGCACCGCCTCGTCCTGCCCGATGACGCGGCGGTGCAGCACCTCCTCCAGCCCGTTCAAGCGCTCCTCCTCCTCGCGGCCGACCTGCTCCACCGGGATGCCCGGCCAGCCGGACACCACCGCCTCCACGTCCGCCGCCGTCACCGTCGGCCGCTCCGGCCGCTGCGCCGTCTGCGCCAGACGGACGCCGGCCGATGCCTCGTCGATCAGGTCGATCGCCTTGTCCGGCAAAAACCGGTCGGGGATATAGCGCACGGACAGCCGCACGGCAGCGGCGATCGCCTCGTCCGCGATCTGCACGCGGTGATGCGCCTCATACCGCTCGCGCGCGCCGCGCAGGATCTGTTCCGCCTGCTGCGGCGTCGGCTCGTCGATCGGCACGGGCTGAAAGCGGCGCTCCAGCGCCGCGTCCTTTTCGATGTGCCGCCGGTATTCCGTCACCGTGGTCGCGCCGATCAGCTGCAATCCGCCGCGCGCCAGCACGGGCTTGAGGATGTTCGCCGCATCCACCGCGCCCTCCGCCGCGCCCGTGCCCACCAGCTCGTGCACCTCGTCGACGAACAGCAGCACGTCGCCCGCGCGCTCCACCTCGGCGATCGTGTTCTTCACCCGCTCCTCGAAGTCGCCGCGGTATTTCGTCCCCGCGACCATCGCGGTCAGATCCAGCGCGATCAGCCGCTTGCCCTGCAGCGGCTCCGGCACCTCCCCCGCCGCGATGCGCTGTGCCAGCGCCTCGACCACGGCCGTTTTGCCCACGCCCGGCTCGCCGATCAGGCAGGGCGCGTTTTTCGTGCGGCGGCACAGGATGCGGATCGTGCGGGCAAGCTCTTCTTCCCGCCCGGTCACGGGATCCAGCCCGCCGGCCGCGGCGATAGCGGTCAGGTCACGCCCGAACTGATCGAGCATCGGCGTTTTCCCGCTCTTCGGCGCGGCGCGCACCGCGCCGGGCGCACCGGCCGCGGCCACGCCGGCCCCCAGCCCGTTCGCCCGTGCAAGATCGGACAGCAGCTCGCTCGGACGGCCGTCCACGGCGCGCAGCAGCCGCACCGCCACGCTGGTGTCGTCCCGCAGGATCGCCGTCAGGATGTGCTCCGTCCCCGCCAAACGGCGCTGCGCCATCGCCGCGTCGCTCAGCGCCGTTTCCATCGCCGCCTTCGCCCGCGGGGTCAGATCGTCCGGCGTCAGCATACTGTAGCTGCCGCCCGCCTCGCTCTCCAGGATCTTTTCCGCGTATCGCATCGTCGTGATCCCGCGCGCCGCCAGCACCGCCGCCGCAACGCCCGTGCCCTCCCGCAGCAGCCCCAGCAGGATATGCTCCGTGCCGATATACGTATGTCCCAGCTCCCGCGCCGCGTCCACCGCCAGATTGAGCGCGGTGTTCGCCTTGTCCGTGAACCGCTTGAACCGATACATCCCGTCAGCTCCTTCCGCTTTATCCGGGACGTTCTTTCGCCCCTTCCTGATAGAATATAGGCATCCTGCCGGTCCTTTATACATCCCGCTCACCGCATGACGCATCGCTGCATACTATGACCGTGTAAGGAGGTGGAATGTATGTGCCTGCGT
>JAJXDX010000396.1 GCA_021640185.1 Oscillospiraceae bacterium
ATCTTAACACGCCCGCCCGCGAAACGCAAGCAAAAAAACGGTAAATTCGACGACGAATTTTCAGATCGTTTCCACCTTGATGATGTTCGTGTTGCCGGAACGCCCGTTTGGCTGCCCGCCGGTCAGCACGATGCGGTCGCCGGGCGCAAGGTCGAGCGTCTTTCCGGCCAGCTGCTTGGCGGAATAGAACAACACGTCGATGGAATCGTACGCGTCGCTGAGCACCGGCGTCACGCCCCACGACAGCGCCAGCTTGCGCAGCGTGCGCTCGTTGGTGGTCACGCCGATGATGTCCACCGGGCAGCGGAACCGCGACACCATGCGCGCCGTTTTGCCGGACAGCGAGCACACGGCGATGGCCTTGGCCTCGATATCGATCGCCATGCCGCACGTGGCGTGCGAGATGGCATCCAGCGTGCTGCGGATACGGAAATCGAAGCTGTGGAACCACGCGGCGAAATCGATGTTCGCCTCCGTTTCCGTCGCGATGCGCGCCATGGTCTGCACGGCCAGCACGGGGTATTTGCCCGCCGCCGTTTCGCCGGAGAGCATGATCGCGCTGGTGCCGTCGTACACGGCGTTGGCCACGTCGGAGATCTCCGCCCGCGTCGGGCGCGCGTTGTGGATCATGCTCTCGAGCATCTCGGTCGCGGTGATGACGCGCTTGCCCAGCATCCGGCATTCGGTGATCAGGTGCTTCTGGATCGCGGGCAGTTCCTCGAACGGGATCTCGACGCCCATATCGCCGCGCCCGATCATGATGCCGGAGCATTCCTCGCAGATCTCCTCGATGTTATCGACGCCGGAGCGGTTCTCGATCTTGGCGATCAGCTCGATGTCCTCGATGCCGTTATCGCGCATAAAATCCTTGATGTCCAGCAGATCCTGCCGGCGGCTGACGAAGGAGCAGGCGATGAAGTCCACGCCGTTCTTCGCGCCGAACAGGATGTCCTGCTTATCCTGCTCGCTGAGATAGGCCTGCCGCAGCAGCTTGTTCGGGAAGCTCATGCTCTTGCGGTCGGACAGCTCGCCGCCGACCTCGACCTCGCACACGACATCCGTCGACGTCACGGTCTGCACACGGAAAACGAGCAGGCCGTTGTTGAGCAGGATCTTGTCGCCGGGGGCCAGATCCTCGACCAACCCCTTATAGTTGACCGAAACGCGCGTTTCGTCCCCCTCGACGTCGTCGACGGTGAAGGAGAACACGTCCCCCTCTTTGAGGGTGACGCGGCCGTTTTTGAAGGTCTTGATGCGGTATTCCGGCCCCTTGGTGTCCAGCATGATGGCGATCGGCAGACCCAAACGCTCGCGCACGCGGCACAGCATATCGATCTTTTGCTGATGGTCCTCGTGCGTCCCGTGCGAAAAATTCAGCCGCGCGACGTTCATCCCGGCCAGAGCCATCTGCTCCAGCGTTTCTTCGTCGCTGCAGGCCGGGCCTATCGTGCATACGATCTTGGTCTTGCGCATGGCGGTCACTCCGTTTCCCTTGTTTTTCCGGCGGCAGATGCCGCCGACATCGGCACACATATTCAAATGCCTCCAAGATATATTATACACGATGGAAGGAAAAAAGCAAGACCGGATCACGCGGCGGCATCCATCGCCTGCACCGTTTCCCGCGCACGGGAGAGCATCGTTTCCGCAAACACGGCGTAGCCGCGCCTCGGATCGTTGACCAGCACATGGGTCACGGCCGCGATCAGGCGGCCGTCCTGCACGATCGGGCTACCGGAAAGCCCCTGCACCACGCCGCCGGTCAGCGACAGCAATTCGGGATCCGTGATGCGGATCACCAAGCTGCGCGCGGAGCCTGCGCCGCGGTGCACCTGCTCGACCTCGATATCG
>JAJXDX010000032.1 GCA_021640185.1 Oscillospiraceae bacterium
GATCCATCCTGCGCAGCGGGCGGGAGAACGCGTTTTTCGGCGGCAAGGGGATCAACGTTTCGCAGGTGCTGCAGCAGCTGGGCGTCGAGAATACGGCGCTGGGCTTCATCGCCGGCTTCACCGGCGAGGCGCTGGAGAACGGTCTTTCCGCCGCCGGCGTGCGCACGGAGCTGATCCGTCTGCCGCACGGAATGACGCGGATCAACGTCAAGCTGCGCGCCGATACCGAAACGGACATCAACGGCCGCGGCCCGGCCGTGGACGGAGCGTCGCTCGACCGGCTGCTCGATAAGATCCGCGCGCTGACGGCGGACGACACGCTGGTCTTGGCCGGGAGCGTCCCCGGCGATCTGCCGCGGGACATCTACGACCGGATACTGTGCTGCATCGAGGGCCGCGGCGTGCGCGTCGCGGTGGACACGTCCGGCGCTCCGCTGCGCCACTGCCTGCGGCACGCGCCGTTTTTGCTCAAGCCGAACACCGAGGAACTGAGCGAACTGCTGGGAGAAACGATCGAAACGCCGGAGGAAGCCGCCATCGGCGCCAGACGCGTGCAGACGATGGGCGCCAAAAACGTGCTGGTATCCATGGGCGGGATCGGCGCCGTGCTGGCGGACGAGAGCGGCATCTGCCGCTTCTGCCCTGCGGTGCGCGGCAACGCCGTCGACACCACGGGCGCGGGCGACGCCATGCTGGCCGGGTTCTTGGCCGCGCTGTCGCGCGGCGAAGGCCCGGTGCAGGCGCTGCGCCTTGGCACGGCCGCCGGCGCGGCCACGGCCTTCACCGAAGGTCTGGCCGACCGCGCCGCCATCGAGCAGCAGCTTTCCGCCGTGTGCGCCGCCAGCAAAAAAGAACGCATCCTGTAACGGCCGAAACGCGGCCGAAGCAGCCGGGTCTTTTGCCAAAAAGCAGCAAAACCGTGCAGAAACACGCACGAAAAAGCGAAAAAGTCCTTGACAAAAAATCTACAAACGGCCATAATAGAGATAGTTCATACGATCGGTCCGTTGCCGCCCGCCGTGCGGGCGATCAGACAGAGGTGAGCCGTTTTGGCAAAGGACACGAATATCTCGATGCCGGTCATCCGGCGTCTGCCGCGTTATTACCGCTTTTTGTACGACCTGATGGAAAACGCCGTGCCGCGCACGTCGTCGCGCGAGCTGTCGCGCGTGATGCGCTTGACCGCCTCGCAGATCCGACAGGACCTCAACTGCTTCGGCGGCTTCGGACAGCAGGGCTACGGCTATGCCGTGCAGCCGCTGTATGAGGAGATCGGCCACATCCTCGGGATGGACCGGCTGACCGACATGGTGCTGCTCGGCGCGGGCAACATGGGGCGCGCCATCGGCAACCATATGGATTTCGAGCACCGCGGCTTCCGCCTGATCGGCGTGTTCGACGACGCGCCGCAGCTGGCGGGCACCGTCCTGCGCGGCCTGACGGTGCAGAGCACCCGCACGCTGGAGGAGTTCTGCCGCACGCATCAGCCGAAGATGGCGGTGCTGTGCATCCCCAAGGAGGCCGCGCCCCCGCTCGTCGACCGTCTGATCCGCTGCGGCGTGCGCGGATTTTGGAATTTTTCGCATTACGACATCAGCTTCCATCATCCCGATGTCATCGTCGAGAACGTGCATCTCGGCGACAGCCTGATGACGCTGTCGTATCGGATGCTGGAACCGGAGGACTGATCGCGCCCATCGCGGGGCATACTGATCGCGAGGTGATCCGTTATGCCACGCGAAACAGACGAAAAACGACCGCAAAACAGCCAAGCGGGCGACGCTCCCCTGCCCTGCTGCGACACGCCCAGCACCATGGCCGTGCCCGGCGCACCGATCGATGTGCCGCAGCGGCTAAACAAGTACGGCACGTACCAAACGCAGGACACGACCGATACCGACAACGTATTCCCGATGATCGGTGCCGCCGCACCGCCCGGCGGCAAATGCCGGCAAAAAAAGCCGGAAAAATAAAAAACAGCGGCTCTGCAGCCCCGAAAAATGGGGACGGCAGAGCCGCTGTTTTTGGTTCTTCTGTGGCTTATTTCAGCGCATCACCGGCCGAGAAGGCTTTGCCGACCACCTCGCCCAGCGCGACATACGTGTCGTTGAACGGGTCGAAGCAGATCGGGCGCACGGCGGCGGTATCGACATGGCCGTCCGCGCCGATCACGCGCTCGTCCACGCTGACGTTGACGATCTCGCCCACCAGATGGCCGGTGGCGGGATCGTAGCTTTTCAGCCGGCACTCCACCGCAACGGGTAGCTGCTCGATCAGCGGCGCGTCCACGTGCGCGGCGCGCACGGTGGAAAACCCGGCGCGGGCCAGCTTATCCGGCACCTTATTGCCGGACACCAGCCCCACATAATCGCAGGCCGTGACGTGCGCGGCATCGCCCATGCTGACGGTGAACGCCCCGCGGGCCAAAATATCCTTCGTCGTTTTGTGTCCGGCGCTGATACACATGGACAACTCCGTCGTGTCGCTCATGCCGCCCCACGCGGCGTTCATCGCGTTCGGCGTGCCGTCCTCGCCGTAGGCAGCCAAAATGAACACCGGCTGCGGATAGGTGTACGGCTTTGCGCCCAGATCTTTTCTCATCGTGTTTTCCTCCGTTTCGTTTTCTCGTCCCCGGCCGATGCCGGGGGCTGTCTATATTATACCGCGTGAGCGGCGGTTCGTCCATCCCTGCGGCAGATCTCGCCGCGCTTTTCGGCGCCGCCCCGCAGGTCAGCGGCCGCGGTTCTCCCGCACATAGGCAAGCGGCGTTTTGCCGAAGGCGCGGCGGAACGCCGCGATGAAGTGCGACCGGTCGGCATAGCCGCAGCGCTCCGCCGCCTCGCCCACGCTCGTGCCGCGCAGCAGCAGCGCCTGCGCGGCGGACAGCCGCTTCGCCTCCAAAAACTGTTTCGGCGTCATGTGCAGATACCGTGCGAACCACCGCCCCAGCGTCCGCGTGCTGACGAAATGCCTCGCCGCCAACTCGCCGACGCGCACGCGCTCGCCGCCGGCGCACGCGTCCGACAGCGCCGTCAGGATCTGCACGAACTCCGGCGGCAGCCCCTCCTCGTCCGCCGGCTGCTCCCCCGCCGTGCGGGAAAGCAGTTGTAATAGCTCTAAAAACAGCGCCGTGCGCGTCAGCGGATCTTGCTCGCCGCGCAGGCGGTCGATCAGCGCCGTGCCGCGGCGGCAGTCGCGGTACAGGCGGCAGGCGGGCAGGGCAGGCAGCGGCGGCACGGGCGGATCGGCCGAGAACCACAGGCAGCTGTAATCGAACATCATCCGCCCGCTGAACACCCCGTGGTGGAACGTGTACGGCTCGATCAGCTGCAGATCGTCCTTGTGCATCGTGAACAGCCGGTCGCCGACCAAAAAGCGCATATCCCCCGCCTGATGGGCATAGATCTCGTAGCAGCCGTGCGTGTGGTCGCCCTCGTGCGGCTGCTGCGGATCGTTCATCTCCCTCGTGTGCTCCACCGTGAAGCGGATGCCGCCGAGATCCGGCAGAGGGATCAGCTCCGGCAGCTCCGGCAGCGGCAACCGCTCCCGGCCGTCCGCCGCTCCTTCCTGCTGTGCCATCGGTATCCCTGCTTTCTCTTTGCTCAAAAATGTCGCGTTTTTTCTCTTTTTCGGCCGTTTTATGACTGGAAAAGGAAAATTTATGTGCTATACTGTGACACGTATTTTATCCGGATCCGCGCAAAAAAGCAAGAGGGTCCGGCAAAAAAGGAGCATAAAACATGCCGAACATCCCTATCGTCATCCTGCTGCCGATCTCGATGGCCGCCTCGCTCGGCTATGGCGTCATCACCCGCTGCTATGCCCGCCGGGACGGGCTGTGCAGCGCCGACATCCACCTGTTCAACGCCGTCACGGCACTGCTGTCCGGTCTGGTGCTGCTCCTCTGGGGCGGCTTCGGCCAAGCGTCCGCGTTCACGCTGGCGATGGGCGCGGCGTTCGGCCTGATCGTGGGGCTGCTGATGCTGTTCACGCTGCGGGCGGTGTCGCTCGGCTCGTGGTCGTATTCGACGGTGCTCATCTCGCTGTCGACGCTGATCACCGCGCTCAGCGGCGTGGCCTTCTGGGGCGAGAGCCTGTCCGCCGTGCAGGTCGTCGGCATCGCCTGCATGGTGGGATGCATGGTGCTCTCCGTCGCGCAGGACAAGGCGCCCGCCACGCAAAAGCCGACGCTGCGCTGGCTGCTGATGTGCCTGCTGGCCTTTTTGTGCAGCGGCGCCGTCGGCCTGCTGCAAAAGATCCACCAAACCTCGGCGCACCGCAGGGAACTGAGCGCCTTTTTGATCGTGGCGTTCGGCGTGCTGTTCCTCTATTCCGCCGTGATGTGGCTGATCGCCCGCAAAAGCCGGGCGCGGGACGGCGCTGCCGCGATGAGCGCCCGCCTTTCGCCTGTGTGGCTTTTGCTGCTGGCGCTGGGCGGCGCGCTGCAGGCGGTCAACCATAAGCTGAACCTCTATCTGAGCGGCGTGATGGACACCGCCGTGTTCTTTCCGATCGTCAACGGCGGCGGACTGGTGCTGACCGCGGCGCTGGCCATGATCGTGTTCCGCGAGCGGCTGACCCGCCGCCAGTGGATCGGGATGCTGCTTGGCATCCTGTCCGTCATTTTGGTATGCGACCCGTTCTGATCCGACGGCAAACCCTGTTTTTTTCTCCCCGATCGGCAAAAAACAGTTGACGATCCGGCCGCGGCCGCTATAATGAGGAAGAACGGACACGATTCGACAAAAAAGCGACCCGGGAGGGGCAGCGATGAAAACGACCGACACCGCGCCGCAGGACAAGCACGGCGGCTATTTTACCGAAAAGGAACTGCTGGAGCTGGAGGACCGCTTCGTCCGGCAGTATTACACCGGCGACAAGCGTCATCCCGTCCGCACGCTGCTGCGGCTGTACAAAGGCTATTACCGCAAGCTGATCGTTTGCAGCTTCTGCTATCTGATCAAGGACAGTCCCTCGCTGCTGCTGCCCGTCGTCACGGCGGAGATCATGGATCTGGTGGTGGGCGCGACGACGGGCACCGTCGCGCTGCAGCAGTTCTGGCAAAGGCTGGCGATCTACTGCGGGGCGATGATCGGGCCGTTCTTCCTCAACATCCCGTTCCACTATATGTACATCCACAACCGCAGCATCGCCTCGCGCACGGTGGAGGCCGGGCTGCGCGGCGCGGTGGTCAAAAAGCTGCAGCGCCTGACGATCCGCTGCACCTCGGCCATGCGCTCCGGCCGCATCCATTCCAAGATCATCCGCGACGTCGACAGCATCCACGGACTGTTCGACCAGCTGGTGGACGTGACGCTGAGCGTCGTGTTCAATCTGGCGGTGCTGATGACCGTGATCATCGTCAAGGGCAGCTGGGAGATGCTGCTGTTCTATCTGCTGTGCGTGCCGGTGACGGTGTTCATCAGCCGCCGGTTCACCCGCCGGTTTTCGGAAAAGAACCGCTCGTTCCGCAAGGAGTTGGAAAAGACCTCCTCGCAGGTCGGCGACATGGTGGAGATGCTGCCCGTCACCCGCGCCCACGCCCTGGAGGACACCGAGGTCGAGCGCATGAACCGCCGCGTCGGCCGCTTGGCCGACCGCGGCTTGGATCTTGATCACTACATCGCCCTGTTCGGCTCCGCCAACTGGTGCACGATTCAGTTCTTCAGCCTAGTATGTTTGGCCTTCACCGGGATCATGGCCGTCCTCGGCCGGATGACCATCGGCGAGATGAACCTGTACACCAACTATTTTGCCCGGTTCCTCGCCATCGTCAACACCGTCCTCGGCATGATCCCGAACTTGGCCGCCGGGTCGGAGGCAATCGCCTCGGTGGGCGAGATCCTCGGCTCTGCCGAGGAGGAGCACAACGAGGAGAAAGAAGCCATCGGCTATCTGCGCGGCGAGTACGATTTCCGGCACGTGATCTTCGGCTATGAGGAGGATCGTCCGGTGCTGCAGGGGCTTGACCTGCACGTCGCCGCGGGCGAAACGATCGCGCTGGTGGGCGAGTCCGGCTCCGGCAAGACCACGATCCTCAATCTGGTCACCGGGTTCTATCTGCCGCAGAGCGGCAGCCTGACGGTCGACGGCAGCGACATCGGCACGATCGATCTGGACAGCTACCGCCGCCACATCGCCATGGTGCCGCAGACGAGCACCATGTTCTCCGCTACGGTGCGGGAGAACATCACCTACGGCCTTGACCGCGAGGTCAGCGACGAGGAGCTTGCCCGCGTGCTGGAGGCCGCCTGTCTGACCGACGTGGTGGCCGCCCTGCCGGACGGCGTGGACACCGTGATCGGCGAAAAGGGCTGCGACCTGTCCGGCGGCCAGCGGCAGCGCGTGTCCATCGCGCGCGCGATCATCCGCGATCCGTCGGTGATCATCTTCGACGAGGCCACCTCGGCGCTCGACACCGTGTCGGAGCAGAAGATCCAGCTGGCGATCGAGAATATGTCCCGCTACCGCACCACCTTCATCGTGGCGCACCGGCTGTCCACGATCCGCAACGCGGACAAGATCGCGGTCATCCACCACGGCCGCTGCGTCGAATACGGCACGTATGACGAACTGGTGGCCAAGGGCGAATATTTCTATCGTCTGCGCTCGCTGCAGATCTGATCGCAAAACGCAAAAAAGCGGCCCGCCGCCTGTTTTCCACAGGCGGCGGGCCGCTTTTGTCATCTCGCCGTCACCGACGGGTCGCCGCCGCAGGATAAATAGCCGCACACAAAAAGCCCGGACGCCGTCCGGGCTTTTTTGCGTCTGTCCGCACCTTACGGCGACGGCCGCCGGTCGCCCGGCCCCGTGCCGAACCGGCGGCGGTAAGCACGATAGAACGTGACATAATCGCCGAAGCCGCAGCGGGCATACACCGCCGTTGGCCGTTCGCCCTGCGCCATCAGCTCGCGCGCGCGCATCAGCCGCTTCGTCGTGATATAGTCCCACACCGACGCGCCGGTGACGCTGCGAAAACGGCGGGAAAGCTGCGAACGGCTGAGATAAAACCGCGCGCACAGGAGGTCGAGCGACAGCGGCTCCGTCAAATGCGCGTTGATAAAGGCCAGCACCTCGGCCGTCGGGTCGGCCGCGGCGGGCGGCGCCTCGCGCCGCAGACGCGGCAGGCTCTGCGCCAATTCCCACAGCAGCACCGTCAGGTAAGCGCTGCGCACGGCCGGATCCGGCGCGGCGCACAGGCGCGTCAGCCGCTCGGCCCACCGCTCGTCCCCGAACAGGGCGGCGGGGTAGCGGTTATCCTGCCCCAGCGGCCGATCGGTAAAGGCCGAAAGCAGCCCGTCCGGCGCGCCTATCGGCGGCGTGAAGCTAACGACGATGCGCCGGTACGGCGCGGCGGAGCGCAGCATCAGGTGATGCGATTCCGATCGGCGCATCACCATCACGTCGCCCGGACACAGCGGGTACACCGTGCCCTCCACCGCATACCGCGCATCGCCCGCCAAAAAGCAGTACAGCTCGTGATGATCGTGCGTGTGGGCCGGATGGTCGCGCGGATCCGGCACCGGGGTAAAGGATATGCCCGCCCTGAGCATCGGCTGCTCCATGGATGATCGACCGCCTTTCTCTCCCCCAGTATAGCAGACGATGCGCCGATATGCAATGTTTCATTGCGCTTTATCGCTATTTATTTCTTTTTCGTTCTGTGCTATGATCGGGGCGAAGGGAGGACACCGTATGGATAACGACCTGTTTTTGACCGGTACCGCCGCACACGCGCTGTATGCCGAGGCGGCGGCGCTGCCGATCGCGGACTATCACTGCCACCTCTCCCCGCGCGAGATCTGGGAGGACCGCCCGTTCTCCGGCCTGGCCGAGCTGTGGCTCGCGCACGACCACTACAAATGGCGGCTGATGCGCACCTGCGGCATCGACGAGCAGTTCATCACCGGCGATGCGCCGTGGGACGAAAAATTCCGCCGCTACGCCGCAGCGATCGAGCAGGCGGCGGGGCATCCGCTGTACCACTGGACGCACATGGAGCTTTTGCGCTATTTCGGCATCGACGAGCCGCTGTGTGAAAAAAGCGCCGACCGCATCCGCCGCCGGGCGGACGAGCAGATCCGCGCCGCGGCGCTCTCTCCCCGCAAGCTCCTGCAAAGCGAGCGGGTGGAGGTGCTGTGCACGACCGACGCGGTGGAGGACGATCTGACGTGGCACAGGCAGCTCTCCGCCGACGGCAGCCTGCCGACGCGCGTGCTGCCGACGTTTCGCACCGACAGCATCCTTCGCGCCGACCGGCCGGGATACCCGGCCGTGCTGCGGCGGCTGAGCGAAACGTCGGGCGTGCCGGTCACGGATCTGGATACCCTGCGCGATGCGCTGTTGCGCCGCTTGGATGCCTTTGCGGCGGCGGGCTGCCGCATGAGCGACGTCGGCATCCCGCTGTTCCCCGACCGGATCGCCGACGATGCCGAGGCCGACGCGACGCTGCGCCGCGCCGCTGCGGGGGAAGCGCCGGAGCGCGGCGCGCTGTCCGGCCTGATCGGCAACCTGTATCTGTTCCTCGGCGCACAGTACCGCCGCCGCGGGATGACCGCCCAGTGGCATCTGGCCGTCACGCGGGATGCGAGCACACGCCTGTATGCGCGCTGCGGCGCGGACTGCGGCGGTGACTGCGTGGGCGCGCCGGTGGACGGCGGCGCGCTGATCCGGATGCTCGACACGCTGGAGCAGGCGGACGCGCTGCCGCGAACGATCCTGTATTCCTTGGAGCCGTCCGGCATCGAGCGCATGGCCTCCATCGCCGCGGCCTTCCCCGGCGTGCGCTGCGGCGCGGCGTGGTGGTTCTGCGACCACAAGCGCGGCATCCGACGGCAGCTGGAGGTGTATGCCGAAAACGCGGCGCTCGGCACCTTTCCGGGGATGCTGACCGATTCGCGCAGCTTCTTGTCCTATGTGCGGCACGACTATTTCCGCCGCCTGCTGTGTTCCCTTGTGGGCGAATGGGTGGACGGCGGCGAATACGACGCGGCGGCCGCGCACGCGCTGGTGCGGCGGCTGTGCTATGACAACGCAAAGGAGATGCTGGGATGAAACTGACCTTCCGCTGGTACGGGCCGGACGACCCGGTGACGCTGGCGCAGATCCGGCAGATCCCGACGGTGAGCGGCATCGTGTCCGCCGTGTACGACACGCCGCCGGGCAGCGTGTGGAGCGAGGAGAGCATCCGCGCCGTGCGCGACGCGGCGGCACAAAACGGCCTTGCCTTCGAGGTAGTCGAGAGCGTCCCCGTGCCGGAGGACATCAAGCTGGGCACGGCGCGCGCGGCCGATATGCTGGACGCCTATGCCGAAAACCTACGCCGCTTGGGACGTGCGGGCGTGCGGTGCGTGTGCTACAACTTCATGCCGGTGTTCGACTGGCTGCGCAGTGAGCTGCACCGCCCGCAGGCGGACGGCGCGAACGCGCTGGCCTACGATCACGAAACGGTGCTGCGCATGGATCCGCTGTCCGGCGACCTTTCGCTGCCCGGCTGGGATCAAAGCTACGGCCAAGCGGAGCTGAAGAGCCTGCTTTCGGCCTATGCGGCGCTTAGCGAGGACGGCCTGCGCCGCAATTTGCACACGTTTTTGGAGGCCGTGATCCCCGCGGCGCGCGCGGCCGGGATCCGGATGGCCATCCACCCGGACGATCCGCCGTGGGGGATGTTCGGCCTGCCGCGGATCGTGTCGAACGCCGACGATCTGCGCCGCCTGCTGTCCATGGCGGACGACGAGGCGAACGGTATCACGTTCTGCACCGGGTCGCTGGGCGCAGATCCGCAAAACGACCTTCCCGCGATGGCGGCCGAGTTCGCCGACCGCATCCCGTTTGCCCACCTGCGCAACATCCGCCGCACCGGCGTGCGCCGGTTCGAGGAGGTGGGGCACCCGACCGCGTGCGGCTCGCTCGATCTGTACGGCGTGGCGCGGGCGCTGGTCACGCACGGGTTCGACGGCTATGTGCGGCCGGATCACGGCCGCATGATCTGGGGCGAGGACGGCCGCTGCGGCTACGGCCTGTTCGACCGCGCACTGGGCGCGACGTATCTGGCCGGACTGTTCGAAGCATTGGAAAAGGAGTTTTGTCACCATGGATAAGATCGTTGCGATCACGGGTGCCGGCGGCGTGCTTTGCTCCGCCTTTGCGGCGCATCTGGCCAAAAACGGCGCGCGCGTGGCGCTGCTGGACATCAACGCGGCGGCGGCCGAGGCGGCCGCCGAAAAGATCAACAAAGACGGCGGCCGGGCAGCGGCATTTTATTGCGACTGCCTCGACCGTGCCTCGGTCGAGGCGGCGCACGCAGCCGTGCTGTCCACCTTCGGGCCGTGCGATGCCCTGATCAACGGCGCGGGCGGCAACAGCCCCCGCGCCACCACGGCACACGAAACGTATACACCGGGCGACGAGGAAGAACAGGACGCGCTGACGTTTTTCGGCATCCCGGCCGAGGGGTTCGACTTCGTGTTCGACCTCAACATCAAAGGCGTGCTGCTGCCCAGTCAGGTCTTTATCCCCGATATGCTGCAAAACGGCGGCAGCGTACTGAACATCAGCTCCATGAACGCCTACCGCCCGCTGACCAAGATCCCCGCCTATTCCGCGGCCAAGGCGGCGGTGAGCAACCTGACGCAGTGGATGGCCGTGCATTTTGCGGGCGCGGGGATCCGCGTCAACGCGATCGCGCCCGGCTTTTTCGTCACCGGGCAGAACCGGGCGCTGCTGTTTGACGAAAACGGCGCGCCCACGCCCCGCACCGACAAGATCCTGCGCGCCACGCCGATGGGGCGGTTCGGCCGGCCGGAGGAGCTGCTGGGCGCGGTAGGGTTTTTGCTCGACGAGCAGGCGTCCGGCTTCGTGACCGGCGTCACGCTGCCGATCGACGGCGGTTTTTCCGCCTATGCGGGGGTGTGAGCATGATCGACAGAACACAGGTGCGCATCTCCGCCT
>JAJXDX010000397.1:0-563 GCA_021640185.1 Oscillospiraceae bacterium
CTCTCCAGCAGGGCGGCCGTGGCGGGATGGATGGTGCGGCGCGCTTTGCCCCCTTCGTAATAGGCCAGCGGGTGCTGCGGCGTGTACGCCGCGCCCTGATAGATCTTGCTGGCTGCCACCCGGTCGCAGAACATCTCGGCGACGAAGCGCAGCGGCATCTCCACCGGCTGCACGCTGCGCGTGACGGGATCGTAATCCGTCCAATATTCAAAGTGGTGGCGGTTGCGCCCCTTGTGGTGCAGCCACGCCGTGGAATAGCCGCGCGTCAGACGCTCCTGCTCGTTGGGGCTGCGCGTCCCGGCATAAAAGCGGGCGCCCGCCCAAAACTCGGTCGGGCCGTATTTGGACAGATCGTGCCGCAGCCCCTGCCAGCCGATCCCCGCCCGAAAGCAGTGGCGGATGACCGTGTGCCGGTGGCGCGTGATCGTGATGAAATGGCGGATCGGATGCATGGTATCCCTCCCGGAACGTCGCAGCTGTCGGTCACGGCTCGCGATCGGCCACCTTGTCGGTCACCTCGCCGTCGTTTTGGACGACGCTCACCCGGCCGCGGTCGTTCGAAA
>JAJXDX010000397.1:573-1841 GCA_021640185.1 Oscillospiraceae bacterium
GTTCGAAAATAGGCCGGCCGTCTGCGGCGTATCGTGCAGAGAGATGAAATCCCCATCCGACACGATCAGATGGTCCAGCAGCCGGATGCCCAGCATCTCGGTCGCCTGACGGAAACGACGCGTCGTTTCGACGTCCGCATCCGAATAAAAGGCGTGCCCGTTGGGATGGTTGTGTGCAAGCACCACTTGCGTGGCATTGTCCCGCAGCGCCTGCTGCACGGCGATGCGGCAGGAGAACTGCGTGGAGTTCACGCTGCCGGAGAACACACGCGTGGCATTGATCAGCCGGTAGCGGTTGTCCAGCGAGAGCAGCACGACCGATTCGTTCTTTTCACCGACGAACCACGGCATCACGCACCGGCCGATGTCCTCGGTCGTGTACAGCAGCGTCCCGACGTCGTAAAGGTCCTTGATGTAGCGGTGCGCGATCTGGCCGCACAGCGTGATCAGCGTGGCCACGTGCGGCGTGATCCCCGGCTCGTTGATCAGGTCGGCATAGTTGGTATCCAGCACTTGGTTCAGCTTGCCGAAGCGCTCCTCCAACCGGTGGCCAAGATCGTTCGTGTCGCGGTACGGCAGAGCATAAAACAGCAGCAGCTCCAGCACCTCGTGCTCTGCGAAGCCGTCAAGGCCGTCGCGCAAAAACCGCTCTTTCATCCGTTGACGGTGACCGGTATGCAGCTTCCCGTCCTTTTCCGCCATGGTATCTCGCTCTCCTATCCGAAGCATTTCGCGCCGCGCATCACGCGGGCAACAACTGGATATAGCATAGCACGATTCGCGCCCGATGTAAAGCCGTAAAGCGAATTTCGTCATTTTTTCAAAGGAGGATGCCCGTGAAGATCACTCTTACCGTCGCCAAAAACGACGCCGGTCAGCGGCTGGATAAGTTCATGACCAAGACCTACCGCGCATTGCCGATGCCGCTGCTCTACAAAGCGATCCGCAAAAAGGATATCCGCATCAACGGGCAGCGCTGCGAGGCATCCGACCGTCTGCATGAGGGCGACGAGATCCGCGTGTTCCTCCCCGACGACGTGCTGGAAGAAAAGCCCCCGGTCTATGACTTTTTGCAGGCGTCGCGGCAGCTGTCGATCGTGTATGAGGACGAGAACATCCTCTTGCTGGACAAAAAGGCCGGCCTGCTCGTCCACCCGGACGAGCACGAATACCGCGACACATTGATCGCACGCGTGCAGCGCTATCTGTACGAAAAAGGCGAATACGACCCGGCGGCGGAAAACAGCTTCGCGCCCGCATTGGTCAAC
>JAJXDX010000033.1:0-9373 GCA_021640185.1 Oscillospiraceae bacterium
TTGGCCTGTGATTTTTGTGCATATGGCAAAATAGACAAAAATTTCACGGGGGGGGGGCAACACTGTTGGCTTTAATGCTTGCGGAAGATTTTTGTGGATGATATAATATAAGTGCTTAGTCGAGCCGTGCCGCGAAAGCGGCACGGCGGCAGCAAAAAAATCATAGGAGGAGTACATATCATGGCAAACACCAAACGCGCACTGCTGACGAGTGCATTGGCGATCGTGGCCTGCGTCGCGATGCTGATCGGTTCCACCTTTGCGTGGTTCACCGACACCGCCAGCACCGGGGTCAACAAGATTCAAGCGGGAAATCTGAAGATCGACGTCGAGTACAGAACGTCGCTGAACGGGGATTGGAAAGCCCTTGACAACGCTACCGACCTGTTCGGTGCGGAGGGCACTCTGTTTGAGCCGGGTCACACCAGAGTGGTGGAGCTGAAGATCAAAAACGCTGGCAACTTGGCGCTCAAGTACAAGATCGGGATGAACATCGTTGCGGAAACGCTTGGCACGAACAAGAATGGGAATCCGTACAAGCTCTCCGACTATCTGAAGGTCGCGACGACGGCGATACAGCTTTATCAGCCCGATAATGTGATCAGTGTCGCGATGGAAGAGCTGATTTTCTCGAAAAATAAGGCTCTTCCGTGGATCGAGCAGTCTTTTGCGAACTTCGAGCTGGAAAAGGACGAAAACGGCCACCCCAACGAGCTTTCGCCCGACGACGCAGTGGTCCTTGGCATGAAGGTCTATATGCCCACGACGGTCGGCAACGAGGCCAATGCTATCTCGCCCGACAAGGCGGCCTCGATCAGCTTTGGCCTGAGCGTCATGGCGACCCAGTACACCGTCGAGAGCGACAGCTATGGCACCCAGTACGATAAGGATGCGACCTATCTGGCCTATCCGGCTGGCAAGACGGAAGCCGATTTTGGCGAAACGGGTAAGGCCATGGACGCCGCAGGGAACACCTATACCTCGTTCAAGGAAGCGATGGAGAACGTGGCCGACGGCGGCACGCTGTATTTCAAAAAGGACAGCACCATCGACTTCCCGACGCACCTGAACGTGACCAAGAGCGTGACCATCTACGGCAACGGTGCGGACTTCTCCGGTAAGGATATCTCCATCGGCACGTATGCCGCGCCGGAAAGCAGCGAAGTCACCGTCAACATCTACAACACGAAGAACCTCGTCGTCTGGGGCCAGCCGATCGGAGATCGTGCGGATGTGTGGAACGTCAACTTCTACGGCTGCGAGAATAACGGTTATAACTTCCTGATGTACCGCGGCGTTGAGAACGGCACGGCAAAGATCAACCTCACGATGACCGACTGCAAGGCCACCGGCTTTGTCGATTCGATCGTCCACACTACGGCCGACGGCACGATCACGATCAAAAACTGCACGTTTGCGAATAACTGCGCGCCGATCAACATCGCGCACAAGCAGGCCGGTTCGATGACGATCACCGTCGAGGATTGCACGTTCACGAACTGCGGCAAGATCGATACGGCAAACGACTACTTCGCTCCCGCCCGTTTCGTCAACAACAGCACTGTTGGCACGCTGACCGTCAGCCTGAAGAACAACACCTTCGCGGACACGATCGGCACGAACGGCGATATCTTGCTTGGCGATTATCGCACGGGCAAGGCTTCCCATGCGCTGACCGCGACCATCGTCACCGAGAAGTCGGTCATGGTCAAGTCCTCCGCCGATGCGGCCTACAGCTACAACGGCGGCACGATCACGCTGAAATAAGGTACCCTCCCAAAACACGCCGCCGGGCATCATTTGATGCCCGGCGGCGTTCCTTTTGCCGTTGATCGATTTTTGGCGTGCAGCCCTTCCGCCCTGTAGTTACCAAGGCGCGTCCGGCGACCTAACGCCCTGTGCCGCCCTCGATCGGCGTTGCTGCGGGTCTTACCCGTGGCGTGCTGCCCTGCCGCCCTGTAGTTACCAAGGCGCGTCCACCGTCCTTCTGTCTTGCACCGTCCCCGATCGACATCGCCGCGGGTCTTACCCGCCGGGCATTGCCCGCCGCCGGCGTGCTGCCCGGCCGCCTTGCGCTTACCTAGGCGCGTCCACCGTCCTAACGCATTGCACCGCCCTACATCGACGAAAGATCCCGGCGGGGGAGACCCCGCCGGGATATTTTTCGTTTGGATGTCCGTGATTATTTGAGCGCCTCGGCAACGGCCACGGCGCAGGCGACGGTCGCGCCGACCATGGGGTTGTTGCCCATGCCGATCAGACCCATCATCTCGACGTGCGCCGGGACGGAGGACGAACCGGCGAACTGCGCATCGCCGTGCATACGGCCCATGGAGTCGGTCAGGCCGTAGGACGCGGGGCCGGCCGCCACGTTATCCGGGTGCAGCGTGCGGCCTGTACCGCCGCCGGAAGCCACGGAGAAATACTTCTTGCCGTTTTCGATCGCCCACTTTTTGTAGGTGCCGGCCACCAGATGCTGGAAACGGGTGGGGTTGGTGGAGTTGCCCGTGATGGACACCTCGACGCCCTCCTTCTGCATGATCGCGACGCCTTCCTGCACGTCGTTGGCACCGTAGCACTTGACCAGCGCGCGCTCGCCGTCGGAGAACTTCTTCTCGCGCACGACCTTCAGCTCGCCGCTGAAGAAGTCGTAATCCGTTTCCACATAGGTGAAGCCGTTGATGCGGCTGATGATATAAGCGGCATCCTTGCCCAGACCGTTGAGGATGACGCGCAGCGGCACCTTGCGCACCTTGTTGGCGGTGCGGGCGATGCCGATCGCGCCCTCGGCGGCGGCGAAGGACTCGTGCCCGGCGAGGAACGCAAAGCAGGTCGTTTCGTCGCTCAGCAGCATCTTGCCGAGGTTGCCGTGGCCGAGGCCCACCTTGCGGTGTTCCGCCACGGAGCCGGGCACGCAGAACGCCTGCAGCCCTTCGCCGATCACGGCGGAGGCGTCGGCGGCATTCTTCACCCCGCGCTTGAGCGCGAGCGCGACGCCCATGGTGTACGCCCAAACGGCGTTCTCGAACGCGATGGGCTGCACGCCCTTAACGATCGCATCGACGTCGACCCCCTTGGACAGGCACAGGTCGCGGCATTCTTCCAAAGAGCCAAGACCGTTCTCGGCCAGGAACTTCTCGATCCCGGCCATGCGGCGGTCTTTGCCTTCAAACATCACATCGTTCGCCATCTGTACATCCTCCTTCTTATTCCTCACGGGGGTCAATGTACTTCGCCGCTCCGTCGAAACGGCCGTACTGCCCGATGTTCTTCTCGTAAGCCTCGTTGGGGGTCATGCCGTGGCGGATCGCCTCCAGCATCTTGCCCAGACGCACGAACTGATAACCGATGACCTCGCCCTCTTCGTCAAGCGCCAGCTTCGTCACGTAGCCCTCCGCCATCTCCAGATAGCGCACGCCCTTCGCCTTGGTGGAATACATCGTGCCGATCTGGCTGCGCAGGCCCTTGCCCAGATCCTCCAGACCGCCGCCGATCGCCAGACCGTCCTCGGAGAACGCCGACTGGCTGCGCCCGTAAACGATCTGCAAAAACAGCTCGCGCATCGCCACGTTGATCGCGTCGCACACCAGATCCGTGTTCAGGCACTCCAGAATGGTCTTGCCCGGCAGGATCTCTGCCGCCATGGCCGCGGAATGCGTCATGCCGGAGCAGCCGACCGTTTCGACCAGCGCCTCCTCCACGATGCCCTTCTTGATGTTGAGCGTCAGCTTGCACGTGCCCTGCTGCGGCGCGCACCAGCCCACGCCGTGCGTCAGGCCGGAGATGTCGCCGATCTCCTTGGCTTTGACCCACTGCCCCTCCTCGGGGATGGGCGCGGGACCGTGGTGCGGGCCCTTTTTCACTACGCACATGTTTTCCACTTCACGGGAATAGTTCATATCGGTGCTCCTTTCGGTTTTTCGTACACGTCGTGCGGCCGCCCGGAATAATACGGGCGCTCGCGGTCGTACATCGGTATTATAGCGTTTATCCGGCGGTTTTTCAAGCCCAAAATGTGATTTTTTTAACGGTTGACGGCGGTTTTTCGCCGCAGCAGGAAAAAGCTTGACAGACGAAATGTATAGGAGTATAATCGTATACACGAATACGATCACCGATGTATCCCGTTCGGAAGGGAAAGGAGCATACCTCATGCTGGAGCTATCCAACAAAACGAACCTACTGGAAGAAGATACCTACCGCTACTCGCTGCAGGACGTCCCGGAGGCCAACCTGTACCGCGAGGTCTACAGCTACGATACCGTACCCAAGGTAGCGTTCAACCACCGGCGCGTGCCGCTGGGGATGCCCAAGGAGATCTGGATCACGGACACGTCGCTGCGCGACGGCCAGCAGGCGGTCGAGCCGTACACGGTCGATCAGATCGTGCGGCTGTATCAGCTGATGTCGAAATTGGGCGGCCCTTACGGCATCATCCGGCAAACGGAGATGTTCGTGTACAGCAAAAAGGACCGCGAGGCGCTGGAGAAATGTCAGGCGCTGGGGCTGAAATTCCCGGAGATCACGACGTGGATCCGCGCCAACCGCGAGGATTTCAAGCTCGTGCGCGATCTGGGCATCCGCGAAACGGGCATCCTCGTCAGCTGCTCCGATTATCACATCTTCAAAAAGCTGAAAACGACGCGCAAAAAGGCGATGGAGCAGTATCTGGCGGCGGTCAGCGACGCATTCGAGGCGGGGGTCATGCCGCGCTGCCATCTGGAGGACATCACGCGCGCGGATTTTTACGGCTTCGTCGTGCCGTTCGTCAATGCGCTGATGGCGATGAGCCGCGACGCGGGCATCCCGGTGCGGATCCGCGCGTGCGACACGATGGGCTACGGCGTGCCGTATCCGGAGGTCGCGCTGCCGCGCAGCGTGCCGGGTATCGTCTACGGCCTGCAGCACTATTCCGAGGTGCCCAGCGAGATGCTCGAGTGGCACGGCCACAACGATTTTTATAAGGCCGTCGCCAACGCCTCCACGGCGTGGCTGTACGGCGCGTCCGGCGTCAACTGCTCGCTGCTCGGCATCGGCGAGCGCACGGGCAACGTGCCGCTCGAGGCCATGGTGATGGAATACGCGTCGCTGCGCGGCTCGCTCGACGGCATGGACACCACCGTCATCACCGAGATCGCGGACTATTACAAAAAAGAGATCGGCTACAAGATCCCGCCGATGACCCCGTTCGTCGGCCGCAACTTCAACGTTACCCGTGCCGGCATCCACGCGGACGGCCTGCTTAAGGACGAGGAGATCTATAACATCTTCGATACCAAAAAGATCTTGGGTCGCCCGGCGACGGTCATGGTCGGCAAAAGCTCCGGTCTGGCCGGCATCGCCTACTGGATCAACGAGAACTATGGCCTGACGGACGATACGCGGCTGGATAAGCGCGACCCGCTGGTGGTGGCGATGAAGGAATGGATCGACAAGGAATACGACGACGGGCGGCAGACCGCCCTGTCTGCCGAGGAGATCGAGGATAAGCTGTCCGCGCTGTCCGGCGGCCGGTTCGGGCGGCTGTGAGCCAAGGAGGAAGGCATGGAAGAACACAAGAGCATATCGCTGGCGGATATCGTGTTCGAAAAACTGGAGAACGATATCCTCAGCGGCCGCTACGCCTACGGCGAGGTGCGGACCGAGAGCGGCCTGTGCGAGGAGCTGGGCGTCAGCCGCACCCCGATCCGCGAGGCGACGCGCCGTCTGGAGCAGGAGAACATCCTGCGCATGACCGGCAAGGGGCTGGTGGTGCAGGGCATCACGCGCGACGATATCCGCGACATCCTGGCGATCCGCCTGCGGATCGAGGGCATGGCGGCGGCCTACGCCGCCGAGCGCATGAGCCCGGAGGACAAAAAGAAGCTGCGTGAGGCCGTGGATCTGCAGGAGTTTTATGTCGGCCGATCGGATGCCGATCACGTGCAGTGGCAGGATCACGAGTTCCACGAAACGATCTATGCCGGCTGCGGCAGCGTCACGCTGCAGAGCACGCTCGTCCCGCTGCACCGCAAGGCGCAGAAATACCGCCGCGCGTCGGTCGAGAACAAGGCGCGCGCGGCGCAGTCGGTGGAGGAGCATCGCCTGATCTGCGAAGCGATCGAGGCGGGCGACGCGAAGCTGGCCGAGGAGCGGATGGTCGCCCATATCGAGAACGCCCGCAAAAGCATGCTGGACGAAGGCTGAATTTTCGGAAGGAAGGCAAAAACGATGGGACTCACGATCGCACAAAAGATCATCAAAGCACATCTGCTGGAGGGGGACATGACCCCCGGCAGCGAGATCGCGCTGCGGATCGACCAGACCCTGACGCAGGACGCCACCGGCACCATGGCCTATCTGGAATTTGAAACGATGGGCATCCCGCGCGTGCGCACCGAGCGCAGCGTGGCCTACATCGACCACAACACGCTGCAATCCGGGTTCGAGAACGCGGACGACCACCGCTATATCCAGTCCGTGGCCAAAAAGCACGGCATCTGGTTCTCACGGCCGGGCAACGGCATCTGCCATCAGGTGCATCTCGAGCGGTTCGGTAAGCCGGGCAAAACGCTGATCGGCTCCGACAGCCACACCCCCACCGGCGGCGGCATCGGTATGCTCGCCATGGGCGCGGGCGGATTGGACGTCGCGGTCGCGATGGGCGGCGGCGCGTACTACATCACCATGCCGAGGATGCTCAAGGTGGAACTGACCGGCCGCCTGCGGCCGTTCGTCACCGCCAAGGACGTCAGTCTGGAGATCCTGCGGCAGCTGTCGGTCAAGGGCGGCGTCGGTTACATCATCGAATGGGGCGGCGAGGGCATCGCCTCGCTGACCGTGCCGGAGCGCGCCACGATCACGAACATGGGGACGGAGCTCGGCGCGACCACGTCGATCTTCCCGTCGGACGAGGTGACGCGCGCGTTCCTCGCCGCCGAGGGGAGAGAGGCGGACTTCACGCCGCTTCAAAGCGACCCGGACGCCGTGTACGATAAGGTCGTGCATATCGACCTGTCGACGCTGGAGCCGATGATCGCCTGCCCGCACAGCCCCGATAAGGTCGTGCCGGTGTCGGCCGTCGCGGATACCAAGGTCGATCAGGTGTGCATCGGCTCGTGCACGAACTCGTCGCTGCAGGATATGCTCAAGGTCGCGGCGCTGCTCAAGGGCCGCACGATCGCCCCGTCGGTCAGCCTGTCGATCTCGCCCGGCTCCAAGCAGGTGCTGTCCATGCTGTCCGACTGCGGCGCGCTCGGCGACATCCTCGCCTCCGGCGCGCGCCTGCTCGAGTGCGCGTGCGGCCCGTGCATCGGCATGGGCTTCTCGCCGAACTCTGCCGGCGTCAGCCTGCGCACGTTCAACCGCAATTTCGAGGGGCGCAGCGGCACGGCCGATGCGCAGGTCTACCTCGTCAGCCCGGAAACGGCGGTCGCGGCCGCCGTGTTCGGCCGGATCACCGATCCGCGCGCGCTCGGCACCATGCCGGAGATCCGGCTGCCGGACGCCTTCAAGATCGACGACAGCGCCGTCCTGCCCCCGGCGAGCGAGGCGGAGGCCCCCGCCGTCGAGGTGCTGCGCGGCCCCAACATCAAGGCGTTCCCGCGCTGCTATCCGCAGGAGGATACGCTCACCGCGCCGCTGACGCTCAAGGTCGGCGACAACATCACCACCGACCACATCATGCCCGCAGGCGCCAAGATCCTGCCGTATCGCTCCAACATCCCGCACCTGTCGCAGTTCTGCTTCGGCGTGTGCGACAAAACGTTCCCGGAGCGGGCCAAGGCGGCGGGGCGCAGCATCATCGTCGGCGGCAGCAACTACGGCCAAGGCTCTTCGCGTGAGCACGCCGCGCTGGTGCCGCTCTACCTCGGTGTGCGTGCCGTCATCGCCAAAAGCTTTGCCCGCATCCACGCGGCCAACCTGATCAACGCCGGGATCCTGCCGCTGACCTTTGCCGATCCCGCCGACTACGATCGGCTGACGCAGGGCGATACCCTTACGCTGACCGATGTGTTCGCGGGGATGGAGAACGGAAAGATCACGCTGACCGACGAAACGACCGGCGATCAGATCGCTCTCGTCGCCGATCTGACCGCCCGGCAGCGCGCGATCCTGAAGGCCGGCGGCCTTCTGGGCTATACGAAGGAGCAAGGCAAATGATGGGTGAACATAACGCCGCCGTCGAGGCGGCCGTACAGCAGTTCCGCCGTGTGCTGGAGAGCCAGATCGAGCGCCAGCACCGTATGGAGGCGGGCGCGGCCGCCGTCGACTTTAGCAAAAAGGATAAGATCGTGATCGGCGTCGTCGACGGCGACGGCATCGGGCCGATCCTGATCGAGCAGGCGGAGCGCGTGCTCTCGGCCCTGCTCGCGGACGAGATCGCGGCCGGCAAGATCGAGCTGCGCCGCATCGACGGCCTGACGATCGAGCGCCGGCAGGCGCTCGGGCAGGCCGTGCCGACGGACACCTTGGCCGCCATCAAGGCGTGCGACGTGCTGCTCAAGGGCCCGACCACCACGCCGAAGGGCGGCACGCTGGAGAGCGCGAACGTCGCCCTGCGGCGGGAGCTGGATCTGTACGCCAACGTCCGCCCGGTCAAGATCCCGGATAAGGGCATCGACTGGGTGTTCTATCGCGAGAATACCGAGGGCGAGTATGTCCTCGGCAGTCAGGGGATCGAGATCCCGGACACCCTCGCCATGGACTTCAAGGTCACGACCGATGCCGGCACGCGCCGCATCGCCCGCGCCGCGTTCGAGTATGCGAAAAACAACGGTAAAACGAACGTCACCATCGTGACCAAGGCCAACATCATGAAAAAGACCGACGGCAAGTTCACCGCCCTCTGCCACGAGGTCGCGGCGGACTACCCCGGCATCACGGCCGAAGATCGGTATATCGACATCATGACCGCGGATCTGGTCAACGAGCAGATTCGCAGCCGTTTTCAGGTGTTCGTGCTGCCGAACCTGTACGGCGATATCATCACCGACGAGGCGGCGCAGCTGCAGGGCGGCGTCGGAACGGCGGGCAGTGCCAACATCGGCGACAGCTATGCCATGTTCGAGGCGATCCACGGCTCCGCTCCCCGCATGATCGAGGAGGGATTGGGCGACTATGCCGATCCGTCGTCGATCCTCAAGGCCGGCGAGATGCTGCTGCGGCACATCGCCCGCCCGGCCGCGGCCGACCGTTTGGCTGCCGCCATGCACATCTGCGGCGAGAGCGAGCGCCGCATCGCCGTCACCGGCGACCGCCGCGGCGCCACCTGCCGCGCCTATGCCGACTATGTGATGGAAACGCTCGCAAAGCTCTGATCATCCCAAAATGGCACGCCCGCCGGACGACTGTCCGGCGGGCGTCTTTTCTGTTATTTACGGCTTATACGTCC
>JAJXDX010000033.1:9383-10934 GCA_021640185.1 Oscillospiraceae bacterium
TCCGAGCGACATCGCCGCGCACGGATCGACCGAAACGCTCCCTGTCCCGGTGACGGCGGCACAGGGATCGGGCTGCACGCTGCGTGCGCAGGTGAACGCGGCACACGGGTCGGTCGGCACCTTGCGGCCGGGCGTGACCGCCGCACACGGATCGAAGACCGAAGGTGCGGTCACGGGCGGGGGCGGAGGCGGCGGCGGGTTCGGCAGCGGCGGCAGCTCCTCCTCGTCGCTTTGCGCCGGCCGGTTCTCGTTGTCGAAAAACGTCGCCTGCGGCGGCATGGGCGCGGATACGTAAGGCGAATCCTCATAGGGGATCGGGCGGCGGTAATACGCGGGCGTGCGCCCGGTGATCCGGCGGAACGCCTTGTAAAAATTCGTGTTGTTGTTGAACCCGCAGGCGGCGGCGACCTCGGGCAGCGCCATGTCCGTCGTGCGGATGTATTCGATCGCGCGGCGCACGCGCTGTCCCACGACGAACTCGACCGGCGGCAGGCCGTTATATTGCTTGAACAGCGTGGAAAAATACGACGGGCTGACGTGCGCGATCGCCGCAAGATCCGCCAGCCGGATCTCCTCGCTCAGATGCTCGTCGATGAAGCTGAGCACCTCGTTCATCGAGCGCAGCTCGCTCGTCTGCACGGGGCGCGTCGCCTTGCTGCGGTCGATGCAGTCGTAGCTGCGGATGATCTGCGCCAAAATGGACTGCAGCCGGATCTTGATCATCAGCTCGTAACAGTCCTGCTGTTCGCGGCTCTCCTGCCAGATCTCGCGGAACCACTGCACGATCTGCCGCCCGGCGGGGTTGTCGCGGTCTAGGCGGCAGCCGAACTGTGGGCTGCGCTGGAAAAAGACCATCAGGAATTTATAGTCCATGTCGTTGCTCAGCGCGTTCCAGATGAACGAGGGATCCATGTGGATCACGATGTGCTCCAGCTGCTCGTTATGCAGCTCCAGCGCATGGTGATCGGTGGGCGAGAACAGGAACACGTCCCCCGGCCGCATATCGTAGGATACGCCGTTGATGTGGTACGTCCCCGTGCCGCGCATGACGCACGACAGCTCCAAAAACGCATGATGATGCCTCTCGAACTTGACCGGGCCTTTGATCAGATGATAGTCGATCCAGATCAGGCTCTTTCCGCTGTTGTTGATGATGCTGACCATGAGCGCGCCCCCTTCATCCCCTTCATTAAACCATATTTTTCGCCGTCGTGCAAGCCCTTTTTTGCTCCCATGGCAGGTCTTGCCGCACATATCCGCGCCGCGCGCGGGCAAACTGGTCGTGACGGCTTTTTTGCCGCAAAACTACCATCGATGGACAAGGGCACGACCGCCTGTCGGCGCGTCTTTTCGGCGCTTTTCGTCCTTTTCGGCTCGGCGGGCGTCAGCCTGCCTGCGCCTCAAACGCCCAAACCCGCACGAAAACGCATCGCCGACAGGTGCCATGCAGTTTTGCCGGAGCAGAAATGCGGCCGGACAAGGAAAGGCCCGTGTCGTATGGCCAAGGGCTTTGACGATGTATGGGCGTATTTCGGCCGAGCATGGAATGCC
>JAJXDX010000398.1 GCA_021640185.1 Oscillospiraceae bacterium
CGCCTTTTCGCCGCTGCCGCGGTTATCGAGCAGCAGGGTGTTTTCTTCGTTCAAATGGATCTGGAGCGGGTGCTCGCTCAGCAGGCTGTCCGCGTTTTCGGCATGGCCGAACGTGCGCACGATGCGGGTGGGCAGAAGATAGGATCGCTGCCGCTCGTCGGCGGCGATCTCTCTGATCGGTGCGGGCATGATGATCCTCCTTATCGGCCGGTGCGGCCGTGTTCGTTTTGGTGTTATCCTTTGGCGTCGGCCCATGTGGTGCCGGTGTGTACGTCCGCCACCAGACGCACGCGCAGGGTGGCAGCGTGCTCCATCTCCTCGCGCAGCAGCGCGCATACGCGTTCGCTCTCCGCGGGCGGCGCTTCCACCAGCAATTCGTCATGGATCTGCAGGATCAGGCGCGCCTGCAGCCCTTCGTCGCGCAGGCGGCGGTACACGCGCACCATCGCGATCTTGATGATGTCCGCCGCCGTGCCTTGGATCGGCATATTGCGCGCCACGCGCTCGCCGAAATGGCGGGTCACGGCGTTGCCCGCCTTCAGTTCCGGCAGCGGGCGGCGGCGGTGCAGCAGCGTTTCGGCATAGCCTTTTTCGGACGCGTCGGCGATCAGACGGTCCATGAAGGCGGACACCTGCGAAAAGCGCTGCAGATACCGGTCGATATACGCCTTGGCCTCGCCGAAGGATACGCCGATATCCTCGCCGAGAGAATACGCGCCGATGCCGTAGATGATGCCGAAATTCACCGCCTTGGCGCGCGAGCGCATCTGCGGCGTGACCAGCTCCTCCGGCACGCCGAACACCTGCGCCGCCGTGGAGGTGTGGATATCCTCGCCGGAATTGAAGCAGTCGAGCATCGTCTGTTCGTTCGCCATGTGGGCCAGCACCCGCAGCTCGATCTGCGAATAGTCCGCGTCGCACAGCGTCCAGCCCTCCCGCGCGCAGAAGAAGCGGCGCATCCGCCGCCCTATCTCCGAGCGCACGGGGATGTTCTGCAGGTTCGGCTCCGACGAGGAGATGCGGCCGGTGCGCGTTTCGGTCTGGTTGAACACGGAGTGGATCCGCCCGTCCGGGGAGATGACCTTTAGCAGCCCGTCGCAATAGGTGCTGTTGAGCTTGGCCAGCTTGCGGTATGCTAAGATCGTGTCGATGACCGGGTGCACCGGGCGTAGCTTTTCCAGCACGTCGGCGTTCGTCGAATAGCCGGACTTCGTCTTTTTCCCGGCGGGCAGGCCCAGATCCTCGAACAGGGCCGTGCCGAGCTGCTTCGGCGAGTTGAGGTTGAAGGCGTAGCCTACCTCGGCAAAGATCCGGTCTTGCAGGACGGCGAGCTTCGCGGTCAATTCCCGGCCGAAATCGGCGATGCCCGCGCGGTCGACGGCGCAGCCGACGTTCTCCATCGAGGCCAGCACCTCGGCCAGCGGCTGCTCGATCTCGGTCAGCAGCGGCAGCATCTGCTGCTCATTCACCGCGGCGGTCAGCCGGTCGCACAGCGCACCGAAAACGGGCAGCGGGTCGTCCTGCGCCGCGGCGGGCAGGAACACGCGCAGCAGGTGCGGCAGCGTGTAATCGGACGACAGCGGATCGAGCAGGTAGGCGGCCAGCGCCGTGTCCAGCGTAAAGGCGCACGGCTGTTTTCCCTGCGCCAGCAGGGCGGCGAACAGCGGCTTGCTGTCGTGCGTGCGCTTTTGCACGGCGGGATCGGTCAGCAGAGCGCAAAGCGCGTCGAAGCCCGGCGTCATCCGGTCGGCGCGGACGCAGCTGCCGTCGGCCGCCGCGGCAAGGGACACGATCTCGTCCCCTTCGACGGCGGCGATGACGTCCAGT
>JAJXDX010000399.1 GCA_021640185.1 Oscillospiraceae bacterium
GGCAGACACCGCCTTACCCACGAAGTAAAGGGCTGTCGCAGGATGCGACAGCCCTTTGGCGCCATGGGGAATGTTCACTTCGCGTCGGCGGCATCCTGCTCGGACGCACCGTCGATCGCCTCGAGGTCGTCGGTGTCGTCAAGATCGAAATCGAAATCCGCCTGCTCCTCGTACCATTTTTTCTTCTTGGCACCGGCACGCAGGACGAGCACCGTCACGGTGGTCAGCGTAGCCACGACGGCCGCGATGACCGACACTAAGATCCACTTGCTGCTTTTGTCTTTCATATCGAACGCTCCTTTCGTCGCATCTGCTCGTAAGGTGGATATACACTATCTGGAGTATATCACGAACGCGCCGGTTTGTCAACCGTCACGCGCGGCGAAAAACGCATTTGCCGCCGACATAAGTCGAAACGACGTTCCACGCGCCGTCCATGACGGTCAGATCGGCGCGGTATCCGGCACAGATCTTTCCCATCTCGCCGTCCATGCCGATCGCACGCGCGGGGTTGACCGTGACGGAACGCAGCGCCTGCTCCATCGGCACGCCGAAATGCAGCACGTTTTGCAGCTCGTGCTCCAGATCGGTCGTCGATCCGGCGATCACGCCGCTGTCCAGATAAGCCACACCGTCGCGCACGACCACCGGCAGCCCGCCGGACACCATGCGCCCGTCGGACGTCCCCGCGGCGCTGAGCGCATCGCTGATGATCACCGAACGGTCGCGCCCCAGCTGGGCGAACGCGATGCGCAGCGCCGCCGGATGGATGTGCTTGCCGTCGCAGATCAGTTCCGCGTGCAGACCGTATTCCCGCGCCTTGTCGAACACCGCGCCCACCACGCCGGGGCTGCGGTGGTTCAGTCCGCTCATCGCATTGTACAGGTGGGTCACGTGACGGCATCCCGCGGCAAAGGCCGCGCACGCCGCGTCGTAGTCCGCGCCGGTGTGCGCGATCGACACCACCGTGCCGCTCGCACTCACCGTCCGGATGAACGCACCGTCCGTATCCTCCTCCGGCGCGATGTCCACCAGCCGGATCATCCCGCCGCACGCCTCCTGCAGCCGCATGAACTCCGCCGCATCCGGCTTGCGGACGAAGGCGGGGTTCTGCCCGCCGACCTTGCCGGGTGAGATGTACGGCCCTTCCATGTTGATCCCCACCGGCCGCGCACCGGAGGTATGTCCCGCGCTTTGCGCCACGCAGCGGAATATCGCCTCCAGCCGGTCGGCCGGCAGCGTCATCGACGTGGGGCAGAACGCGGTCACGCCGTGCTGCGCCAGCCGCGCAGACATCGTTTCGATCGATGCCGGATCGGCATCGCCTGTGTCCGCGCCGCCGTAGCCGTGGATGTGGATATCGATCATGCCGGGGAACACAGTCAGCCCGGACAGGTCGACCATCTCGGCGTCCGCGGCGGCAAATGCGCCGCGCGCGCCGACGGCGGCGATCCGCCCGTCCTCCAGCAGCAGGTCGTGCTCCTGCAGGCAGAACCGCTCGTCGAACACCGTGGCGTTCTTCAGCACCGTTCTCATGCTCATCTTCTCCTTTCCGATATGCGATACACTGCAAAACGGCCGCCCGCGCCGGGTGGCGCGGACGGCCGCTGTTCTCTCACTCGGCTGCGGGAGCGTCAGGCTCCGCCTCGCCTTCCATCAGGCGGCGGAACGCCTCGCCTTCCATCTTTTCCTCGCGGATCAGACGCTCGGCGACCAGACGCAGCTTGTCCATGTGCTGCGACAGCTTTTCGCGCGTCGCGGCTGATGAAGATCACGTTCATCATCACGTTCTCCGTGCATCTCTCCCGCGTGCAG
>JAJXDX010000400.1:0-685 GCA_021640185.1 Oscillospiraceae bacterium
TTGGCCGGCGGCGTCAAAATGCCCTTGCGAGCAAGCATTTTTCCTTGCGGCATAATGTCAGTATGCGGATCTCGATGCGGCTCTGCCGCACCGATCTCCCGGCGCGAAAATATCGCGCCGCCGCGTCGGCAGACGCGGATACCGCATTGGCCGGCGGCGTCAAAATGCCCTTGCGAGCAAGCATTTTTCCTTGCGGCATAACGTCAGTATGCGGATCTCGATGCGGCGTTGCCGCAGACGGATCTTCGGCGATGGATAGCCGCGCCGGACGATACCCATGATCTCTTTTCTGCCGCGGCGCTGTGACCGTGCCGCGGCCTCAAGATAAAAGCACCGGAGGGAACGAAATGACGGAGATGCTGAAAAACATCTGGGACACGATCGGACGGTTTTTCGCGTCCTTCAACTGGATATCGGACACGCTGGACATCCTTGTCGTTGCGCTGTTCATCTATTTTCTGATCCGTCTGGTGCGCGATTCGCGCGCCGAGCAGCTGATGAAAGGCATCGCGCTGCTTGCCCTGATGTATCTGGCCGCGTACCTGCTGAACCTGACGACGGTGGAGTTTCTGCTCAAGGCCGTGTTCGAAAACGGGCTGATCGTGCTGGTGGTGATCTTCCAGCCGGAGATCCGCCGCGCACTGGAGCAGGCCGGACATTCGAAGCTTGGGGTGTTCCGCCTGTT
>JAJXDX010000400.1:695-1789 GCA_021640185.1 Oscillospiraceae bacterium
CGATGCGACCGCCGATGCTGTCGATACGCTCCAACGCCAAAAAATGGGTGCACTGATCGTCATGGAACGTTCCACCCGACTGGGCGAGATCGTGCGTTCCGGCACGGTCATCGAGGCGGAGCCGTCCGGTGAGCTGATCTCGAACATTTTTTTCAACAAAGCACCGCTGCATGACGGCGCGATGATCATCCGCGACGGCAAGGTGTATGCCGCCGGGTGCATCTTACCGCTGACGGACGATCAGCAGATCAGCCGCGAGCTGGGGACGCGCCATCGCGCCGGCGTGGGCATGAGCGAGAACTCCGACGCCGTGGTGGTGATCGTATCCGAGGAAACGGGCACGGTGTCCATCGCCGAAGGCGGTGAGCTGACCCGCAACTACAGCCACGAAACACTGGTCAAGGCACTGGAGGACCGCATCCTCTGGAGCCAGCAGGAAGCCAAAAAGCCGATCTGGCGGCGCAAAAAGGGGGATCAGGCATGAAACAGCGCTTTTCTCTGAGCCGTCTGCTGCATAATGACAAGCTGATGATGATCGTGTCTTTCGTGCTGGCGATCGTCGTTTGGGCTTTGGTGGTCTACGGACCGAACAACGCGCAGGAGCGCGTGATCACCGGCGTGCCGGTGTCGATCACGCTCAATGCCTACGCGACGGATACGCTCAAACTGCGCATCATCGAGGGCGAGAACGCCACGGCGACGGTGCGGGTCAACGGGCCGCGTTCTGTCGTGGATCGGCTGACCGCCTCCGACATCAATGTGACCGCCAATACGGCGGACATCACCGGCGCGGGCAAATACACCCTGAACATCACCGCACAGTCCACCGGTGATTTCGAGATCGTGTCCGTCGTGGGGACGGACGGTTCGAACAGCACGGTCACGATCACCTGCGATGCGTGGAGCGAAAAAGTGTTCCCGGTCACGGTGGAGATGTCCGGCCTGAGCGTGACCGATGAGGAGAGCCGCCAGTTCGGCACGCCTGCCGTCAGCGGCGACGGCCTGACCCCCGACGGCAGGGTCACCGTTTCCGGTCCGCGCACGGACATCAACCGCATCGCCGCAGTCGTCGCTGTCATCAAGGATACCGAGAT
>JAJXDX010000401.1 GCA_021640185.1 Oscillospiraceae bacterium
CCTGATACGTGCGCATATCCCACGCCAGCGCGGCGCGCTCATCGCCGCGGGCGATGGCGGCCTCGATATCGCGGTCGTCGCTGTACTGGCCGGAGATGCCCAGCGTGCCGGACTTTTTGTTCATGATCTCGTCCATCTGGGCGGGGGTCAGGCCCTCGCGCTCCATCAAAAACGTCACGACGGAGGGATCGAACCCGCCGGAGCGCGTGCCCATCATAAAGCCGTCCAGCGGCGTCATGCCCATGGACGTATCGATGACCTTGCCGTCCTTGATCGCCGCGATCGACGAGCCGCTGCCCAGATGGCAGGTGATGATGCGCGTGCCCTCGGTACGGCCGAGCAGCTCGCAGCAGCGGGCGCTGACGAAGCGGTGCGACGTGCCGTGGAAGCCGTAGCGGCGCACGCCGTACTTCTCGTAATACTCGTACGGCAGGCCGAACATATACACCTTCTGCTCCATCGTCTGATGGAAAGCAGTATCGAACACCGCCACCTGTGCGATCTTGTCGCCGAAGGTCGCCGTCGCCGCGGCGATGCCCTGCAGCGCCGCCGGATTGTGCAGCGGCGCCAGCGCCTTCAGGCTCTCGATGTCCGCCTTCACCTCGTCGGTGATGCGCACGGAACGGTCATATTTCGCACCGCCCTGCACCACGCGGTGGCCGATCGCACCCACCTCGGACAGGTCGTGGATGACTTTGCCCTCACCCTCGGTCAGCGCGCGCTTGACCTCGGCGAACGCCGCCGTGTGATCGGGCATGGACGCATTCGTTTTCCACACCTGTCCGTGCGCCTTGTGGGTGAAGATGCCGTCGGCCAGCCCGATCCGCTCGCAGATCCCCTTGCCGAGGACGACCTCGCCGTCCATGTCGATCAGCTGATACTTCAGCGAAGAACTGCCTGCATTGATGACCAATACCTTCATCGTTTCTGCTCCTTATCGTTTTTGATCCTCTTTATCATACCGCATCGAAGCGAAAAATGCAAGCAAAATCGGCGGCCGCTCTCGTTTGAGAGCGGCCGCCGAATCCTTAAAGCTCCACCCAACCGGAAACATACACCGCCGTCGGGCGCTTGCCCACGCGGTCGGGGCGGTTGGTCACGCGATAGCGCGCGCCCACCTTCACCCCGTCATAAAGATAGAACGTCCCCGTCCGGGTCACGAAGCGGTCGCCCCGCGCGGTCAAAAACAGCTTTCCCGCCGTCAGCACCACCGGGTCGCCCGCGGCGGGCGCCGCCTTTTGCGGCGGCTGCGGATCGGCCGGCACGGGACGCTCCCCCGCCGGAGCGTAAGCCGTCCCCGTGATCTCGCACAGCGCCTGCACCGTTTCCTCCGCCATCGCCGCCATGCCGCCGGCATGGAACCATGTGCAATCCTCGGCATTATCGTGGAAGAACAGCTCGTCATACAGGCAGGTCATCCGCGTCGCCCGCATCTCGTACAGATCCGTGCGCGTCACCACCTTGTGCGTCGCCACGCTGCGGCGGTATTTGTGCACGATCTCGGCGCGCGCCCGGCTTTTTTCGTCGTTCCAGCACATCGTCATGCTGTAGCGGCCGCCGCCCGCGTTCGTGTGCGCGACATAATAGATGTCCGCGCCCCACGCGTTCGCCTCGCGCACGCGCGCCTCCATCGCCACAGAGCCGACCAGCCCCGCATCGCCCCGGCGCACGTCGAACCCCAGCTGCCGCAGCCGCTGCTCCACGATGTCCATGTATTGGTTGCAGTGCGTGTTCTCGCTGCATTTGCCGGGGCGATGCGGGGCTGGTCGGCTCTGTGG
>JAJXDX010000402.1:0-748 GCA_021640185.1 Oscillospiraceae bacterium
TGCCGGAGGGGCTGCGTATGACCGTCACGCTGGGCGTGCGGCTGCTGGCCGCCGTCGCGCCGTATGTCATCGAAAACGAGGAATAACGGCAAAACGACGCAAAACACGGCCGGGGATCCAAACGATCCCCGGCCGTGTTCCTTTTGCGTTTATGCGCTTACTGATCGAGCACCTCGCGGCCGTTGAGGAAATTATCCAGCTGCTTGATGAAGCTGGTGACCGAACCGGCCTTGATGGTGAACAGCTCACCCTCGGAGGTGCGCACGGTGTACAGGCTGCCGCTGGTGGCGTAGAAATCCGCCGTCAGGTACGTTTTGCCCGCCGTGTCGACCATCGACAGACGCATGGCCGGCTGTCCGATCGGCTGCTCGGTGGAGGAGGCGTAGCGCTGCAGCCCCATCATGCGGGAGTACAGGGTACGGAAGTCCGGGGTGCTCAGCTGCTTGTCGCCTTCCTTGACGACCAGCGTTTCGTCATTGTCCTCCTTGTCCGGATAGTGGGCAAGGGTCAGCGTGTGCGCCTTGCCGTCCACCGTCAGGTCGATGCGGCCGATATCGGTGATCGACTTGAGGAACAGCAGCGTGCTGACGCTGTTGTCGTACTGCCGTTCGGCGATGGCGGACAGCGTCGACTTCGTGACGAGGAACACCGCATCCGTGCCGCCGACCGTGACGTAATAGTTGCCGTCCTTGTCCTGCGACCCGACGGTCAGCTCCACGTTCGTTTTGTTATAGAAGATCTGATGTGT
>JAJXDX010000402.1:758-1760 GCA_021640185.1 Oscillospiraceae bacterium
TGTTTTGCTTTCGGTATCGGACGAGCCGGAGGCCGCCGTACCGGACGTTTCGTCCGATGCGGTGCTCTCGATCGCCAGCACCAGCTTGGCGCGGATCAGCGGATCGGTAAAGCCCAATTCCGCCAGCTGCGCCTTGGTCGGGTGCAGCACCGCCGCGCTATCGGCATGCAGGGAGGTGAACGACGACAGCGCCGTCGTGACCGCATCGCTCGTACCGCGCAGATACGGCTTCGTGATCAGATAAGAGAAGTACGTATACTCCTTCGGATCGTCCTCCGTCGTGCGCCGCAGCGACAGCGGCTGCGGATAGTTCTTCCCGGTCAGATCGACCGCGTAGAGGATCGCCTTGCCGTTTTCGTCGTCCGATCTGGCGGTGGGCGCGGTGATCAGCGAGGTCGCGACCAGCGCAGTGTTCGCCTCGAACAGGTCGCTGACCGTGGACGACGAGCAGATGAACACCTCGTCGCTGTCGGACAGCCGGACGTAATAGCCGCTCTCGCTGGGCGTGGCATTGCCCAGATACAGCGTCAGCGTGCCCCCGTCGGTGTAAGTGACGGTCATGGTGGCGACGGGCGTCGACAGCCCGAACTGTGCAAGGTCCGTCGCCTTACCCAAGCTGTCGGTGGCCTTCAGCGTCGTGGCCGCATCGGCCACGCCGGATACCGCGGTGTCGCTCAGCGTCAGGTCGGTGTAGCCGTCCAGCACCAGCGCCTTGTCCTTGCGGATCAGCTTGTACGTGCCGTGCGTGTTTTTGACCTCGATCTTTTGCACGACGTCGGTGCCGTCGGTGTCCGAAGAGTTAGAGCTGTCGGTGTCGTCCTTTTTCGGTGCCTTATCGTACACGGTATACGAGGACACGTCACTGCTCGGCGTATCGCTGCTGTTCGGGTCGTCCCCGCCCTGCGGCAAAAACAGCACCAGCAGCAGGATCGCGATCAGCAGCACCACCGCGCCCGCCGCAAACAGCAGCGTGCGCAGACGCTTGTTCGGTTTTTTGTCGCC
>JAJXDX010000034.1:0-7421 GCA_021640185.1 Oscillospiraceae bacterium
CCGATGCACGCAGGAAATGCTGTTTTTTCATCAAAATACCTCCTTATATGGAAAACGTTCTATCGACCCGGCAAAACCGGGAGATCAACCGACGAGGCCGCTGCGTTCGATGCTCTGCACGAACGTGCGCTGCGTGAACAGATACAGGATGATCAGCGGGATGATGAACAGGATGTACGACGCGCTGTCATACAGCATGTTCTGCATATTCCCGATGACCTGCCCGTCCATGCGGGCGATGGCGCTGCCCGCGCCGTTGATGACGGTGGTGAAGATCTTCATCCCCGGTGTCAGCGTCGTGGTGTAGAAATAGTCGTTCCACTGCCAGACGAAGGAGAACAGCAGCACCGAGGCCATCATCGGCATCGCGCCCGGCAGAACGACGGAGAAGAACGTGCGGAACGGCCCGCAGCCGTCGATGCTCGCGGCCTCCTCCAGCGCTGCGGGCAGGTTTTTGAAGTGCTGCCGCAGCATATAGATGTACAGGCCGTTTTTGAACCCGACGGCGGTGGCCGACAGCATCAGCAGCGGCCACGGCGTGCCGATCAGATCGATCCCCGACAGGGTCGAGCCCAGCGTGAACAGCGACAGGGGACTGAAATACTGGAACTGCAGATACAGCGACAGCAGGATCGTCTGCGGCGGCACGATCAGGGTAAAGATCACCATGGCGAACACCAGGTTCCGCCCGCGGAACCTGAACCGCGCGATCCCGTAGGCCACCAGCGTACAGCTGGCCAGCTGCAGCACGGCGCACGCCCCGGAATAGAGGAAGGAATTGAGGAAACGCACCGGATAGTCCAGATATTCCAGCACGCGGCGGTAGTTATAGGTCGTGAACGCCTTCGGGATCAGAAAGACCGAGCCGTCGTACAGGTCGCTGATGCTCTTGAACGACGTGGACAGCTGCATGATGACCGGCTGGATCACGACGAACCCCAGCCCGATCAGCAGCACCGTGCGGAACAGCGCCCACAGCGCGTGCGACGCGCGGTACAGGCCAAAGCTTTTTCTGCGTTTTTTGATCTGCGGCATCCGTTCCTCACCTCTCCTCGTAATAGACGTTGCGCGACGCGATCGTGATGAACACCATCAGCACGACCGCAACGATCAGAAAATACATCCAGCTCATCGCCGCGGCGGAGCCGTAGCGTCCGTAGATCACGGATTCGTAATAGATCTTGCTGATCACGGGGTTGGTCGTTCCGGTCATGCTGTCGATGATCGTGTACACGGCATTGACCAGAATGATCGGCCCGATCATCGGGAAGGTGATCTTCCAGAAGTTCTCCCACGCCGTCGCGCCCTCGATGGAGCTCGCCTCGTACAGCGAGGGAGAGATCGTCTGCAGACCGGCCAAGAAGATCAGGATCTGCACGCCGGAGGCCTGCGTGATGGTCTGCACCCGCTCCACCGCCGCCGTGACGAAATCAAGGAAGGACGCGTCCAGCTTGATCGAGCTGATCAGGCTCATGACCACGTCGGTCATCTGTGCGATGCCGGTCGTGCTGCTCGTCGCCTCGGCGGTGATGTTGCCCAGCGTCACGGACTGAATCTGGTTGGTCTGCATCATCATCAGCACACCGCTGCAGATGACCACCGGCAGAAAGAACACCGCGCGGGCCAGCGTGCGCCCGAAGAACTTCTGGTTGAGGATGGACGCGATGAAAAAGCTGAACAGCAGCGTGCAGGGGAAGTCGATCACCAGCGCCGTCAGGCTCTTTTGCAGCGTCGGCACGTATTCCGAGTTTTCGAACAGCAGCGTCCGGTAATGCTCCCAGCCCGCCCAGAGCATCTTCGTGCCGGACGGCGTGGCGGGGATGTTCTCGAAGCTCAGGTGCGCCGAATGCAGCACCGGCACGAGGAAGAAGAAAAAGAAGCCGATCAAAAACGGGATGCAGAACACCCAGCCGGTCATCGCCTTGCGGCGGCTCAGGCTCGCCCGTCGGCCAAAACCACGGCGGCTCATCGGCTCTCCCCTCCTTTCACCACCAAGCAGTCGCGCGCAGCGACCGTCCGGCCGTCCACGGTGACTTCCTCGGTGCGATAGTTGACATAAACGACCGTCCCGTCCTCGTACACCGTGCGGGACACGTCGTCCGCCGGCCGGTCGTGCGAGGTCATGATCTGCCCGCTCACCGGCGAAAGCGCGGCCGACACCTTCTGCCAGCACGTCACCGCGTCGTCCAGCCACTCGCGGTAGCCGATCGCCAAATAGTCGGTCTGCACCCCGTGCAGGACGTCGTTCTCGGCATACATCCACTCGAAATACGGCATCGCGCCGTATTCGATCAGCCGCAGCGTGCCTTCTTCCATGGATACCGCCTCGCCCATCGGCTCACCGGCATAGGACAGATAGCCGTGCACGACCATCTCGTAAAACGGCACCTCTTCGTCGAACAGATAGTGCCCGTTCGTCGAGGTCGGCATCTTCACGGCCTCGCTCAGCGCGGACAGCGCCAGATCCGTCGGCGAAACGCCAAGCACGCGCCCGGCCTTCGCCGCGGCCGCGAACGTTTCGCGGGCATAGCCCGCCGCCGTATCGCGGTCGGCATACTTTTTCGCGTCATAGTCGGCATACAGCACACTGCCCATCCCGCCAAGGCTGACGTCGCGCGGCAGATCCTTCGCCATGCCGGACAGCGCCGCCGCCAGCGCCGAGGGCCACCGCGCAGGGGCGAACAGGTTGACGGATCCGGTCACCTTACCGGATACGGGATGGAACGTCTGTGCCACCGCCGTTTCGCCCATAATGTTCTTCGGCCCGTCCGCCACGGTGCCGTAGCCGTCGAACAGCGCCGTGCGCCGCACATATTGCAGGTCAAGATCCCAGTACAGCCGGTCGCCCCGTTCGGCGCACAGCGCCGAAAGCGTCGTCTGCCCCTTTTCGCCGCCAAGCGCCCCGACGGGATCGATCTTGTTCATCGCGGTGTGCGTCGCGCCGCCGTTGGCTCAATCGAGGAACCGCGTCACCACCGTGCCGACGCCCCGTTGGTGCAGCGTGGTCAGGATCTCGCCCGCCTGCGCGAAGGTCGTCAGCGAAAGCGTGCGCTCTACCGTCACGCCGAACACCGTGTCTTTCTTGCTCACCGCGCCGACCAGACCCAGATAGAACGCCGGATCTGCCGCTTGCTTCTCGCCCAGCTGTCCGCCGTCCAGCAGATACCGGCGATAGCGCGCCGCCATGCCGCCGACGCTGTTGTCGTCGCCCGACAGCGGGATATACCGCACCACAAGATCGCACAAGGGCAGGCGCTCGGGATAAAAGTACATACTGCCCGCTTGGCTGTACGGCACGTCGGTCTTTTGCGTGGCCTGCATCGTGAAGCGGGGATAAACGACGTTGAGCGGCGAATTGACGCCGCTGACCGCCGCATACAGCGTCGACAGCGCCGCACCGCTCTCGATCACGGCCAAAAAGCCGCCGTCCGCGTGCGCCATGCCGAACACCGGCAGCGACAGCGTCTGATACTGCGTATAACGGTCAAGCGTCGGGATCGTCAGATCGTCGCCGTACAGTGGCATCTGGTACGCCCCTTGGCTCTCCCGGCCGTTGTTCAGGCGGATCAGCGCGCCGCTGCCGTCCGGGACGAACATAAATCCCTGTTTCGTGCGGTCGGCCGCTCCCATGTACGGCAGCAGCGACAGCGTCAGCAGCTGCGCCCCGTCCGGGCACAGGATCTCGCCGGTCAGCACCCGACAGACCAGCCCGTCGCCGTTGATGGTGTATTCCACCGGGATGCGGAAACTCAGCGAATCGTCTTTGTCGACGACGCCGTTCTCCTCTTTGTCGGCGGCCAGATCCTCCGCCGTGTAGCCGGACTGCGCGATGCTGCGCTCCAGCCGCAGCGTAGCGAACTCGGCCAGCCCGTCCGTCAGCACATACACGTCGTCGTGCTCCAGCATCGGGTATTTCTTTTTCAGTTCGTCGCGCACCACCGCGGAGGCGGTCGTCTCCAACGAATAGCGCGTGTACATCCCGGTGACCGCAGCCGCCGCGGCGGCATCCAGCTTGTCAAGGATGGCCGACTGCATCCGCGTGGCGGTAATGACCGTCGGGATCAGGTACTGCCGCACCCGCTTGCCGATGTCGTAGGTCACGCGCACGCCGCTCTGCGTGCGCCCGAAGATGTACTGCCCCAGCTCCACACCGTCGGTGTAGCTGTTCATCGTGCTGATCTGCCCGCTCGTGTTGGCGAACGACAGCTCGATCTGTGCGCCGAAGCCGGAGGATAAGCCCTCGCCGAACGCCCCGGCATAGAACCGCTTGCCGGTCGCCTTGTCCGTCAGGCAGAGGTCGGCGGTCTTGCCGTTGACCGACAGCGCCAGCCGGTCGTTCTCCGCCACGGGAGAATAGCCCTCCTGCGCCTTGATCTCGCGGCTGAACGCGTCGTCCTCCAGCAGCTCGGTGATGCTGCCGCCGCCGGATACGGCCGTGCTTTGTCCGCATCCGCCGATCATCGGCACGCACAGCGCCGCCGCCAGGAGCAGGCACAGCGCCCGTTTGCCTTTCATGTGCCGCATGGGCCATCCGCTCCTTTCTCAAAACCGCAGGTCGATCTCTTTATAGAACACATACAAAAAATTCACCAGCTGCTGGATCAGGGCGAAAAACAGCAGCACCAAAAACAGGATCGCCGCCATCGCCACGACGGCGATCAGCACCGTCGTCAGCGTTTTGAAGAACGAGTGCTGGTGGATCGTCATCAATCCGGTGAACAGCAGCAGCCCCGTCCACACGATACCCAGCATCGCCAGCGCCTGATAGATGCGCCCTTCCTCCCGCACGAGCACTTGGCTGAGCAGCAGCATCGGGATATCGACGAGCACCTGCGGCACCAGCGCGTAGGCCGTGGCGATGTAGATGTCCTTGAAGCTGCCCTCGCCGTCCATCAGCGTCGTCACGGACCAGTTGGCCACGCACCACAGCAGCACCGGCAGGATGACGCTCAGCAGATCTGCGGCCAGATTGTTGTCGTCGGTCAGCGACGTGCGGAAGATGAACCCGGTCAGATCGCGCGACAGGATCGACACCGCCGTGACGACGGCGATGATGATCGAGGCCGCCCGCACGTCGCCCTTGCCCTCGCGCTGCGCGCACCAAAAGCCGTCGAACGGATGAAAGATCACATGGAAGGAATACAGCAGGCTGTCGCGGATCTTATCCCATCCGCTGCGGCCGATACCGATGCTCCTCATGCCTGCTCACCCCTTTTCTTTTTGCCGGATCGGCGGCGCAGGATCCGCACCGTCAGCCATGTCACGGCGGCCGCGGCCGCCGCGATCACCAAGATGTTCATGAAGGTATCGAACCGCGCGTTCATGAACGCGCGCCGGTACTGCTTGAACACGTCGGAATACCGGTCCTGATCGCCGGCCAGCTTGAAATACTTCATCGCGGCGGTATAGTCGCCCTGCCGGTAGTACGCCTTGCCGATCTCGCGGTAGGCGGAGCCGGAGTTCGAGGAATACCGCAGCATCTCGATCCACAGCTTTTCCGCCCCGGCAAAGTCGCGTTCATATTGCAGCCGCACCGCCTCGGTGATCTTTTTTGCGTATTCCGTCGGCGCATACACCACCAATTTGTCTGCGCCGCTGTCCGCCACGATAAAGCGCATATCCGCGGTCATATCCAGCGCGGAAGGCTGCGTCACGCAGCCCATCCGGTCGCCCAGCGCACCGAAGACGAACAGCAGATCACCGTTTTGATCATAGGTGAACACGCGCCCGCGCGTCGAATCGAGCACGCTGTACACGCCGTTCTTCCCCACGCAGATGTCCACCAGCGTCGAGGTGACCTCTTTGCCGTCCTCGTCCAGCGCGGCCACGTCGCCCTCCGGCGCCACCGCGCCGTTGCGGCGCAGCACGTCGTTGCCGAGGGCGTTTAGACGGCAGACGTGATAGTCCGCCGTTTTCGTCGCGATCGTGCCGTACAGGAAGCCGTCGCCGTCGATGGCGTTGCTGCTGTACTCCGTCGGCACGTTCTGCAGCATCCGCTCGCGCTGGATCTCGGTCGCGATCTTGCGCCACAGGCTGTCGGTCAGCGATGCGCTGACCTTGACCGCGCCGTAAAAGCTGCTGAACGCGCCGTCCTTATCCAACTCGATCATGCCGTAGTTGACGTTTTTCGACACCACGAAGATGCGCCCCGCCGTGTCGACCGATACGCGGATCGGCTTGTAATCGAACTTATTGTCCACGTCGAAGTCCGGCTCGCCGATGATGCGCACGGCCTCGCCGTCCTTATCCAACTCGACGATGCGGCCGTTGTCCGTATCGGCAACGTACAGCGCACCGTCCGCGGTGACGAACACGCCCTGCGGGGAGGCGAATTTTTCTTCCTTGCCCGCAAAGGTGAAGCCGTCCAGCACCCGCTCCGCGGAAAGATCTTCTTTTAGGATCACGATGCGGTCGTTGCCGGTGTCGGCGATGAACACCCGCCCGTCCGGCGCGACGAACACGTCGCCGGGGCCGGAGAACGCGCCGACACCAAGCTCGCTGCCAAGCAATATCCGCTCGGCATAATACGCCTGCGGCTCGCCCCACATCTCCCCCGTTTGGTCATAGGTATAGTTCTCGTAAGGCCCTGCCGCCGCGGCCGGCAGCGCCGCCATCAGCACCGCGGCGGCCGCCGCGGCGATGCGGCAGATGCGTTTTCGGGTCATGCTGCCCATGGCTGCCATCCTTTCCTGTGTACGGGCGCCGATCATTTGATGCCCGAGGACGCCATCGTTTCCACGATGTTGTTCTGGGCAAACAGAAAGATCGCGATCGGCACGATCATCATCACCACGGTGGAGGCCGCGCCAACACCGGCACGCGCGATGCCGGCGGACACGATCTGGCTCATGGCATACGGCAGGGTCTTGAGCTTTTCTTCATAGATGAAGTTGCTCGAGCCGACGTTCCAAAGGTTCTGCACCGAAAAGATCATCGCCGTCAGCCACGCGGGCTTGACCTGCGGCATCACGATGCGCTAGAAGATGCGCCACTCGCTCGCGCCGTCGATCTTGGCGGCCTCCAGCAGGGCGTTCGGCACGCCCAGCATGAACTGACGGATCAGGTACAGCCCCAGCGTGCTGCCGAAGGCCGGCACGATGATCGCCAGATAGCTGTCGATCCAGCCAAGCGTCGACATGACCATGTACGTCGGGATCGACGTGACGGCCGGCGTGAACATCAGCGAGAACACGATCAGCTTGAAGAACGCTCCGCCGCCGGGAAACTGCTTTTTGGCCAGCGGATACGCCGCCATGGAGGCAAAGATCACGTTGCCCGCCGTCCCGGCGGCCGTGATGAAGAACGAGTTGAAGATGTAGCGCGAGAACGGCACCCACGAGTTGGACATCACCGCCACCAGGTCGCTGAAGTTCTTCAGCGTGGGCTTCTGCACCACGATCAGGCTGGGCGGGAACTTCCAC
>JAJXDX010000034.1:7431-9545 GCA_021640185.1 Oscillospiraceae bacterium
TGCTGACGGCATAGATCATCGGCAGCGCCGTGAACGATGCCACGATGAACAGAAAAACGAACATCGCGACGTTGCCCGCGCGTGAGCGGTTGACCCGCCGCTGCGCGTGCGCGTGCAGCTTTTTTGGTTTAACAGCGCCGTCCACGGTCATTCACCCACCTTCCGCAGCAGCTTCTGGATGACCGTGTTGCTCACGGTCATCAGCAAAAACAGGATCGTCGCGATCGCGCAGGCGTACCCCATCTCGAACCGGGTCGAGCCGTGATCCTGCAGATGGTGCATGATCGTGTGCGCGGCATAGTTCGGACTGGGAAAGCCCACCAGCTGTGTGATCTGATCGCCGATCGCGAACGAGGAGGTGATGCTCATGATCGCCGAGAACATCATCTGCGGCTTGATCGACGGCAGCGTGATGTACCAAAGCTCCTGCCAGCGGCTGCGGATCCCGTCCACGGCCGCCGCCTCGTACAGCGATCCGTCGATGGCTTGGAACCCGGCGATGAAGGCAAGGAAGCTCGTGCTCAAGCTGGCCCACAGCAGCACCATGATCACCACCGGCACCAGCGTCGACGCGCTCTGCAGCCACAGCACCGGGTCTTGGATGATGCCAAGATCCGTCAGCCACGCATTGACGATGCCGTAAGCGTCGCCGCTGAAGATCAGCTTCCAGATCACGTAGATGTTCGCCAACGACGGCGCATAGAACAGCAGCGTCAAAAACGAGCGCAGCTTCGGCGGCAATTCGTTGATGAACCACGCGAACGTCAGGCTCAGCAGATAGCCGCACGGCCCCAAAATGATCGAGAACGTCAGCGTGTTCGTCAGTGCGGTGATGAACAGATCGTCGCCGAACAGCAGCCGGCGATAGTTCTCCCACCCGTTGATCGTGGGCGGCTCCAACACGTTGAAGGAGGTGAAGCTCAGCCCGATCGCCATCACCACGGGGATGACCGTGAACACGATGAACACGATCGCGAACGGCGCGAGGAACAGGTAGCAGGAGCGGTTCTGCACGATCCGCTGCCAAACACCGGGCGCTTTGCCGCCGGGCACGGGCGTGCGCGGCGTATCATGAACTTTTGCCAAGGCCCTCATCCTTTCTCATTCCTCGGACAGACCGAACTCGCGGCGGCGCACGGCGATCTCTTCATCGATCTGCATCGCGGCGTCGCGCAGGCTCTCGTCGGGCTCCAGCCCGCTGTTGATCACATCGCGGAAAGCAAAATCGGCAAAACGGGACGTCATGTAGCTGCCCGGCACCTCGCGCAGGCCCCTGACCTGCGCCCACTGCTCTTTGATCGCGGTCAGCTGCGTTTTCGACCACGCGATGCGGGACAGTGCCTCCACGTTCGCGGGCGAATACCGCCCGGCCGCGCCCAGCACGCTCTCCAGCTCCACGCCGAAGTCGCCCTGCACGTCGGCGCCCGTCCACCATTTGAGGAACGCCCACGCGCCCTCCGGGTCTTTCGTCGAGCTCATGATGACGCAGCCGGTCGTCGTCCCGCAGGAGGAACGGTCGATCGTGCCGTCCTCGCGCACCGTGCCCGGCACGGGGCAGAACGACCAGCGGCCGCGGATCTCCGGCGCGAACACCTGCAGGTTGTTGTAAGTCGAATACTCGGCGATGCCGATCGGCACGGCACCGGAGCGGAAACGGTTGATGAAATCGTACTGCGTCGGCACGCCGTAGTCGGTATAGAACTTCGTCCACTGATAGAAGGCGTCCACGCCCTCTTTTTCGGCGATCAGCGTTTTGCTGCCGCTCTCGTTATACAGGCTGCCGCCGTGCTGGAACAGGAACATCGCATACGCCGGGAACCCCACGCCCACGGCGCCGTCGGCGATCACCGTCGGCAGGCCGAAGTTCAGGTTCTTCTTCTGCAGCACCGGCAGCAGCTCGACCACGTCCTGCCACGTCTGCGGGACCTCCAGCGACAGCTCGTCAAGGATGTCCGAGCGGCAGAACATCATGTAGAACGTCTGCGTTTCCGGCAGGGCATACGTCCCGCCGTCAAAGGTGAACGGCTCCAGCGCGCTGGCCATGAAACGCTGTTTGACCTCGTCGAAGCCGTCCATCCCGGACAGATCGAGCACGCCGTGCCGCACCGCATAGT
>JAJXDX010000034.1:9555-10514 GCA_021640185.1 Oscillospiraceae bacterium
CCGCATAGTTGATCGGATCGGACGAGTTGAGCGTCAGCGCCACGTCCGGCCCCTTGTGGGACATCGTGGCCGGCAGCAGCGCCCCCATGGAAACGAGCTGCACGTTGACGTTCACGCCGCTCTCCGGGGTGAAGCTGTCGCCGATCATCCGCTGCAGCACCTGCGCCTGATCGCGCCCGCCGGTCGCGCCGTTGCCGACCCAGACGGTGATGCTGCGTTTGGCGTCGCCGCCCGCGGCGGAGATATCATAGTCCTGCAAAAAGGACGCGGCCAATTGCTGCAGCGAGAACCACAGCGACCGGAAAAACGAGTTTTTGATCGTCGGCAGCGCCACATCCGGCGAGGCGACCGTCAGATAGTCGATCTCCAGCGGCTGCTGCGACACCGTCGTCAGCCATGTGCCCATCTCGGTGATGTCGGATGAGAAGGTACTGAACCGGGCGGCGATGTCGTTCGGGCTGTCGTACAGCTCCTGCGCCATGGTGTACATCTTGCGCAGCGTCTGCGCCTGCTGGCCGTTCTGTCCGGTCAGCGCCACATACCGCTCGTACAGGCCGCGGATCGCCTCCGCCTGCTTGCCCAGCAGCGCCAGCGTATCCGGGATCTGCGTGCGGAACTGATAGTCGCGCTGCGTGTCCGGCGACGGGCCGGTGATCATCAGGATGCTGCGGTACACGGTGTTGAGCGCCGTGATGCTGTCGTTGGCCTCGGTCAGCAGCTCGGCCATCTCGCCCAGTGTCACCTCAAGGCGCAGGGTGTTGGCCCCGGCGTGCAGCAGCACGCGGCACGCCGTGCCGTCCGCCGTCGACAGGACGTTCATCCGCCAGCCGTTGTCGTAGGCGAAACGCAGCTCCTCCGCCTCGGCGAAGGGCACGCTGCCGTTGATCAGCAGCCGCCGGCAGGAATACGCCCCGTTGAGCACGTTCTGCCTGCCCTTGATCGCGATCGTATACAGCCCC